>NZ_JAMYQV010000022.1:0-113879 GCF_040321065.1 Mesorhizobium sp. M0563 | reverse complement strand
ATACGAGATCGTCAGAGAAAGAACGGCGTAGGGCCATGCCTGCCTTAGAATGGGCCAGAGGAACGACTCGCGTATCCACGGAAATTGCGGAAACAGCGAACCCAGTCCGTAGTAGAGCAGCCAGAGCTGGAGCAGCAGCGGCGTGCCGCGAACAATCGTGCAGAACACCTTGGCCGGCACGCTCAAGATCGGCGGGCCGATCACCTGCGCCAGGCCGAGGGGGATGGCGAGCGCGATGCCCAGAGCCGACGTTACCACAAGCAGCCAGATGGTCCGCCATATGCCTTGCAAAGCCAGCGGCAGATAGGTGGGAAGCCAATCCCAGCGCATGAGGAAAATCGATGCCAGTACGACAACCAGCGCGATCAGGATCAGAGCTATGCGGTGTGGCTGCATCCAGAGCGAGGCCCGTGCGACGGCGTCAATGACCGGGGTTTCGGTCGCCATCAGTGCGATCCCGCGATCGACGGCATGCCGCGTCGCGCCCAGCGCTCAACCCGCCCGATGACGACGTTGGAGACGAGGGTCAGAACGAGATAAAGCGCGCCCGCCGCCATGAAGAAGGTGAAATAAGCCTTCGTCGCGCCGGCTGCCGTCCGTGTGGTTTGGGTCAGTTCATTGACGCCGACGATCGCGAGAAGCGCGGTGTCCTTGGTGGCGATCAGCCACAAATTTGCCAGCCCCGGAATGGCGAAGGGCAGCATCGCCGGCAGCGTTATACGCCTGAGAAGCAGGCCGGGAGGCATTCCATAGGCCCGCGCGGCTTCGATCTGGCCTTGCGGAACGGCGCGGATTGCGCCGCGCAAGACTTCGGTGGAGTAGGCGCCCTGCACGACCCCGAGCACGCCTATGCCGGCGACAACCCCGTTGATGTCGATCGCGGCATAGCCGAGCGCGGTAAGCAACTGGTTGATGAGGTCGGTACCAGCGAAATAAAGCAGCAGGATCAGCACCAGCTCGGGCACGGCGCGGACCACTGTGGTGTAAACTTCCAGCAGGTCACGGACCACCGGCCCGCCATAGAGCTTGCCATAGGCGCCGCCGACGCCGATCAAAAGACCAACCCCAAAGGAACCGAAAGCAATTCCGACGGAGTTTGCCAGCCCATGCAGAAGGCTGAGACCCCTGCCGTTCGGCGGTTCGAAGGACAGCAATTCCAGCGAACTGGCTCCGAACATGGTGGCGAGAACGTCGCTCAGCTTATGTCCCCCTGGACTTGCGGGTTGAGGCGCCAATGATGCGTCAAGCCGGACATGCCCACCGCGACGACGGCGGCTAGGCATGCCCGGCTTGACGCCGTTGCCGTCAGTTGGACTGCGACGCTTCGCCGTAGATGTCGAAATCGAAGTACTTCTTGGTGATTTCGGCATATTTGCCATTGGCCCGAATGGCCTTGATGGCAGCATTGATCTTGTCCTTGAGCTCGGTGTCGCCTTGGCGCATGCCGGCGCCGACGCCCGGCCCGAGCACTTCAAGGTCCGGCGCGACATAACCCTTGAGGTCGCAGCACGCCTTGCCTTGGTCCGACTTCAAAAACGCGTCGAGCGCGATCGAATCGGCCTGAGTGGCATCGATCCGGCCGGCGGCGAGATCCTGATTTGCCTCGTCCTGCGTCTGGTATTCCTTGATTTCCGCAGCGTCGGTGAAGTGCTTCTTGGCGTAGGCGGCGTGCACCGTAGACGCCTGAACGCCGACTATCTTGGCTTTCAGCCCCTCTGGCGTCGCATCGAATTTCTGATCCTTGGCGCCGATCACCGCAGTCGGCGTGTTATAGTATTTGTCGGAGAAGTCGATTTCCTTCTTGCGCTCGTCGGTAATGGACATCGAATTCATGATCGCATCGATCTTCTTGGTTTTAAGCGCCGGGATGAGGCCGTCCCACGGGACTGGCGTCAATGCGCAATCCAGCTTGGCTTCGCCGCAAATGGCGTTGACGATGTCGACTTCCCAGCCACCCCACTTGCCGGAAGCATCCTGCGAGTAAAACGGCGGATAGGCTTCCGGCGAAAAACCCACCTTGATCTGTTCGGCGCTTGCCGAAAATGCGCCCGACAATGCGATCAGCGTGGCCGCGAGCGCCGTTTTGAGAAAAGGTTTCATTTTTCAGTTCTCCCGTTTTTTGGTTTTGACGTTCCCGTCTGCTTTTCTCGCAAGTCATCCAACATTGCGCAGAAACTGCTTCAGCCTTTCGGATTTTGGTGCGCCGAAGATCTGTTCCGGCGGCCCTTCTTCCTCGACCAGCCCGTTATGGAGATAGACGACATGCGTCGCCACCTCGCGGGCAAACTTCATCTCATGCGTGACCAGCACCATGGTGCGGCCTTCGCGCGCCAGGTCGCCGATCACCTTCAGCACTTCGCCGACCAACTCCGGGTCGAGCGCCGAGGTCGGCTCATCGAACAGCATGACGCGCGGATTGATGGCCAGCGCCCTGGCTATCGCTGCGCGCTGCTGTTGGCCACCCGACAGATAGGCGGGGTAGACGTCGCGTTTTTCGGCCAGGCCGACGCGGGCGAGCAGCTTTTCCGCCTCGCCGATCGCTACATCGCGCTTGACGCCGAGCACATGCACGGGAACCTCGATGACGTTCTCGATCAACGTCATGTGGCTCCAAAGATTGAAGTTCTGGAAGACCATGCCGAGCTTGGAGCGGATGCGTTCGATCTGCTTGCGGTCGGCGGGCACGGTGTGGCCGTGGCTGTCGGCCTTCAGCTTTATCTCTTCGCCATTGACGCGGATGATGCCGCTGGTCGGGTTCTCCAGGCAATTGATGCAGCGCAGCAGCGTCGACTTGCCCGAGCCGCTGCCGCCGATGATGGCGATCACCTCGCCATCGCGCGCCGACAGCGAAACGCCCTTCAATACGTGCAGCTTGCCGAAATTCTTGTGCAGGTTCTCGACGTGGATGGCTTCGGCGGCGCCGTTCTGCACCGTATGCTTCAGGGCGGTGGCCGGCGCTGTCATCGTCGCGGTGCCCCGCGGAGCAGCCGAGGCAGTCCTTGCTGGAATTTATTACCCATTACCCGTCACTGGACAGCGTTCCGATTCTCAAGATGGACCGTTCCGCTTGCCTCCGTCAACCGCAGTTTTTGGACCATTGATCACGGCCTGCCGAGTGGCTATTGGCAGGAGGGAGCGCGTTTCAGGAGAATTTAGTGGGCAAAGCATACGGGTCGCAGTCGATGGCCGGGCCGCTGCAGCGCGTGCTGATGCGCTCCGCCGCCAGCGCCATGCATCGGGCCGAAGCACTGGAATGGCACTACGGTCCCGGCTTCGATCCGCAAAAAGCGGCGGCCCAGCATGAAGCGCTGGCCGGGCTGATTTCCGGCTCAGGCGCCGAGATCGAATGGCTGAGCGACGCCGATGACGGGCTTGCCGATTCTGTCTTTACCCACGATCCCTCGCTGATGACCGACCATGGCGCGGTCATCCTTGCCATGGGCAAGGCGCTGCGCCGGCCCGAGCCCGGCCTGCACGAGGCAGCTTATGGGCGCATGGGCATACCTGTCCTCGGCCGTATCGAGACTCCCGGCCAGGTCGAGGGCGGCGACTGCGTGTGGATGGATGCAAACACACTGGCGGTCGGCCGCGGCGTACGCACCAATCAGCACGGCATCCAGCAGCTCTCCAACCTGCTTTCACCCAAAGGCATCCAGGTCTATGGCTTCGACCTGCCGCTCTGGCAAGGCGAGGACGCCTGCCTGCATCTGATGTCGGTGATCAGCCCGCTCGCCGACGATCTGGCGCTGGTCTATGGGCCGCTCCTGCCGGTCGCCTTCCACCAGATGCTGCGTGCGCATGGCATTCGCCTGGTCGAGGGCGACGCCGACGAATTCTTCGCCTCGAGCGGGCTCAGCCTGAACGTCCTGCCGACCGCGCCGCGCCAGGTTATCGCCGTTGCCGGTTTTCCGAAGACGGCGGCTGCCATGCAGGCCGCCGGCTGTACGGTCTCGACATTCGAGGCCGATGCGCTGTGCATTGCCTGCGAGGGCGGCCCAACCTGCCTCACGCGCCCGGTGCTAAGACAATGACGACGATCGGCGAAGCGCTCATCACCTTGCTGGAAGCGCACGGCGTCGACACCGTCTTCGGCATTCCCGGCGTGCACACGGTCGAGCTCTACCGCGGGCTTGCGCGGTCGAAGATCCGTCACGTCACGCCGCGCCACGAGCAGGGCGCCGGCTTCATGGCTGACGGCTATGCGCGCGCCAGCGGCAAGCCGGGTGTCGCCTTCGTCATCACCGGGCCGGGGCTGACCAACACCATCACCGCCATGGGCCAGGCGCGCGCCGATTCGGTGCCGATGCTGGTAATCTCGGGCGTCAACGCCACGCCGACGCTGGGCAAGGGCCTTGGCCATCTGCATGAACTGCCGGACCAGCGCGGCATGATGGAGAAGGTGGCGCGGTTTTCGCACCGTGTCACCGAGGCCGGCGAATTGCCCGGCGTGCTCGCCCGCGCTTTTGCACTTTTTTCATCCTCGCGTCCGGGGCCAGTGCATATCGAGATCCCGACCGATGTCATGACCATGCCCGCCACCGGCATCGTGGCGCTGCTGCGGAATTCGGCCCCGCCCGAGCCGGGCGCCGCGGTGATCACTGAGGCAGCCAGGCTTTGCGCTGCCGCCCGCCGGCCGCTTATCCTGGCCGGCGGCGGCGCCAAAGCTGCCGAAGCGCCGTTGCAGCGCCTGGCCGAGAGGTTGGGAGCGCCGGTCGTCCAGACCGCCAATGCGCGCGGCCTGCTCTATCGCCATCCGCTTGGCGTGCCGGCCAGCCCCAGCCTGAAGGCGGTGCGTGCGCTGATGGCCGATGCCGACCTGGTCATCGCCGCCGGTACCGAATTCGGTCCGACCGATTATGACGGCTATGGCGACGGCGGTTTTGTCCTACCCGCCAATCTGATCCGCATCGACATCGGCGCCGACCAACTTACCAGGCGGCCGGCCCGGATTTCGATCCAGGCCGATTGTGGCGCAGCGCTCGAGGCGCTGCATGCCGAACTCGGCATGGGCCAGGCGCAATCAGGCGACGGCGCCGCTCGCGCGGCCGCGACGCGGCAAGCGGCCTTTGCCGAGATTGGCCCAGCTATGCAGGCGCAATTGCGCGCCGTCGAGACGATCCGTGATGCGCTGCCTGGCTCGATCATCGTCGGCGATTCGACCCAGCCGGTCTACGCCGCCAACCTCTATTACGATCACGACCGGCCGGGCGGCTGGTTCAACGCCGCTACCGGCTTCGGCGCGCTCGGCTATGGCCCGCCGGCGGCGATCGGTGCTGCCCTTGCCAGGCCTGAGGCGCCGGTCGTTTGTCTCACCGGCGACGGCGGCTTCCAGTTCACCCTGCCGGAACTGGGCGCCGCGCTCGACGCGGCGGCGCCGGTGATCTTCGCCGTCTGGAACAATCGCGGCTACCGCGAGATCGAAACCTCGATGCTCGATGTCGGCGTCGAGCCGGTCGGCGTCTCCCCGGCACCGCCGGATTTCTGCAAATTGGCCGAAGCCTATGGCATTGCCGCCGAGCGGATTTCCGGCGCCGGCGGCTTGGCGGACGCGCTACGGCGCGCGCGGGCGGCTGGACGACCCTACGTCATCGAGATTTCGGTTGAGTGATCGCGCGAAAGGCGCGACCTTCCGCATCGGCGGCGCGCAACGACGGAGCGGTCGAATATGACGGAAACACTGGACGGCAGACATATCGTGGTGACCGGCGGCACCGGGGCGCTTGGCGGCGCGGTCGTAGGGAAACTGCTGGAGCAGGGCGCGATTTGCCATGTGCCCAATGCCCACGCTGCCGCGCCTGCCCATTTTCCCTTCCCGGCACATGACCGCGTCAGGCTGGCGCACAATGTCGACCTCGCCGACGCTGCCAAGGTCGATGCCTTCTATGCTAGCGTTCCGGATTTGTGGGCATCGGTGCATCTGGCCGGCGGCTTCACCGCCGCACCGGTCGAGAAGATCGAGCCCGCCTCCTTTGCCGAGATGATGGACACCAACGCCCGCACCACCTTCCTGTGCTGCCGCGCGGCGATACGCTCGATGCTGGAATCTTCCGTATCGGGCCGCATCGTCAATGTCACCGCGCGAGCCGGGCTCGATCCGCGGCGCGGCTCCGGCAAGGTGGCTTACGCTGCCGCCAAGGCGGCGGTCGCCGCGATGACCGTGGCGATGGCCGAAGAGCTGAAGGGCAAGGGCATACTGGTCAACGCCGTGGCGCCCTCGACCCTAGACACGCCGGCCACCCGGGCTGACATGCCGGGCGCCGATTTCAGCAAATGGGTCAGCTTGGAAGCAGCCGCGGAGGCCATTGCCTACCTCGCTTCGCCGGCCAATCTGGCGATGAGCGGCACGCTGGTGCCGCTTTACGGCAGGGCCTGAAATTCAGGTCGGGTGCAAAAAAAGCCCCGCCGGATCGCTCCGGCGGGGCTTTTTGTTTCGTTTACAACCTGCGCGAGGCGCAGTGTTGGCTTAGCTGCCCTGCTTCTTCAGCGCGGCACCCAGGATGTCGCCCAGCGAAGCGCCGGAGTCAGTCGAACCGTACTGGGCGACCGCTTCCTTCTCTTCGGCGATTTCCAGCGCCTTGATCGAGACCTGCAGCTTGCGGGTCTTCTTGTCGAAGGCGATGACGCGGGCGTCGACCTTCTGGCCGACAGTGAAGCGCTCGGGGCGCTGCTCGTCGCGGTCACGGCTGAGGTCGGAGCGCTTGATGAAGGTCTCGATGCCGCTGTCGACCAGCCGCACTTCCAGACCGCCATCCTTCACGCCGATAACCTCGCAGGTGACGACTGCGTTCTTGCGCAGTTCGCCTGACGTCGCCGCTTCGCCGACCGTGTCCTTGGCCAGCTGCTTGATGCCGAGCGAGATGCGCTCCTTGTCGATGTCGACGTCGAGCACCTGCGCCTTGACCATGTCGCCGCGATTGTACTCCTCGATCACCTGCTCGCCCGGACGGGTCCAGTCGAGGTCGGAAAGGTGGACCATGCCGTCGACATCGCCTTCGAGGCCGATGAACAGGCCGAACTCGGTCTTGTTCTTGACCTCGCCCTCAACCTGGCTGCCGACCGGATGGCTGCGCGCGAAGGCCTCCCACGGGTTCTCCAGCGTCTGCTTGAGGCCGAGCGAGATGCGGCGCTTGGCCGGATCGACTTCGAGCACCACCACGTCGACTTCCTGCGTCGTCGACAGGATCTTGCCGGGATGCACGTTCTTCTTGGTCCACGACATTTCCGAAACGTGGATGAGGCCTTCGATGCCCGGCTCCAGCTCGACGAACGCGCCGTAGTCGGTGATGTTGGTGACAGTACCCTTGATCTTCTTGCCGATCGGGAACTTGGTGCCGATCTCGGACCACGGATCGCTCTCGAGCTGCTTCATGCCGAGCGAGATGCGGTGGGTTTCCTGGTTGATGCGGATGATCTGCACCTTGACCGTCTGGCCGATATTGAGGATTTCGGTCGGATGGTTGACGCGGCGCCATGCCATGTCGGTGACGTGCAGCAGGCCGTCGATGCCGCCGAGGTCGACGAACGCACCATAGTCGGTGATGTTCTTGACGACGCCTTCGACCACCTGGCCTTCTTCGAGGTTCTGCACGATTTCCGAACGCTGTTCGGCGCGGCTTTCCTCGAGCACTGTGCGGCGCGACACCACGATGTTGCCGCGGCGGCGATCCATCTTGAGGATCTCGAAGGGCTGCGGGTTGTGCATCAGCGGCGAGACGTCGCGGATCGGGCGGATATCGACCTGGCTGCGCGGCAGGAACGCAACGGCACCGTCGAGGTCGACGGTGAAGCCGCCCTTGACCTGGTTGAAGATGACGCCTTCGACGCGTTCGCCCTTGGTGAACTTCTCTTCGAGACGGACCCAGCTCTCTTCGCGGCGAGCCTTTTCGCGCGACAACATGGCTTCGCCAAGCGCGTTCTCGATACGCTCGACATAGACCTCGACCGTGTCGCCGACCTTGAGCGTCGTGTCCTTGCCCTTGACGCCGAATTCCTTCAGCGGCACGCGGCCTTCGACCTTGAGGCCGACGTCGATGATAGCCATGTCTTTTTCAATGGCGGTGATGACGCCCTTTACGACCTGACCTTCGCCGGAATGGCCGGCGGAAAATGATTCTTCGAGCAGGCTCGCGAAATCATCGCGAGTGGGATTTGCAACTGACATAGGTTCTCCTGGATTGCCCCGCAATCTGTCGCGAGGCGGGCGCCGTGGGTTAGTGTTGCGTTGGCCTGCCGGCGTTCCGGGCAAAAAGCCCTTGGCCGCCTTTGGGCGGCAATTCCGGCGCATGAAGAATGCTGGCAGGCTGGTTCATGCCCGATATGGGAATTCTTTTTGTCGCCGGCAATCGGCGGCGGCAGGAAAACCCAGCCTCAGGCATTGTTTCTCTTGGCCAGGACGTCGTCGATGATCGCCCGTGCTGCCAGAAACGCGGCTTCTATAGCCATTTCCGACGTGTCGAGCAAGTGCGCATCGGCTGCCGGTTTCAAGGGCGAGTCCATGCGGCCCATGTCGCGCTCGTCGCGGCGCACGATATCGGCAAGGATTTCCTCGAAATTGGCAGTGCCGCCGATGCTCTCGATTTCATCCAGCCGCCGCTTTGCCCGCACCTCGGCACTGGCCGTGACATAGAGTTTTACGTCGGCATCGGGACAGACGACGGTGCCGATGTCGCGACCGTCGAGCACCGCGCCCGGCGGGGCTTTTGCAAAGTCGCGCTGCTTGTCGACCAGTATGCGCCGCACTGACGGGATGACAGCCACTTTCGACGCCGCCTCGCCAACGGCATGTGCCGAAAGCACGGCGCGGTCGAGTTTTGCCAGATCGACCTGGCGAGCCGCGGTTTCAGCGGCCGAGACATTGTCGAGCGGCAGGCCCAGCCGAAGCAGCGAATGCGCTACCGCGCGATAGGTAAGGCCGGTGTCGAGCAGGTTCAGCCGGTAGTGATCGGCGAGCCGTCGGGCAAGGGTGCCCTTTCCAGCGCCTGCAGGTCCGTCGATGGCGATGGTGAAGCCTGTCGTCATTCGAAACCTCGATGCAAGTGCCTCACTCCATCGGCGCTCGAAGTCAACCGCGTTGACCTCCGAGGCCTCGAACTGATTGTCGGAGTTGATTTCTGTGAGATCGGGAAAGCCTTATACGGAATTTCTGGTGCCCCCGATCTCAATATCCTCCGACCCGTCGAGGGCAGCGCCGCGAATGGCAAAACCCACGGAGCCATCGGCATAGAACTCTATAGTCCGGTTCTGGAAATTGTCGTCGGCAACTTCATACCAGAGATGGGACGGCTCCTCCGGTATGCTATGTTTCCAATGAACGTAAAAGTATCTCACTCGATCGCCGCACCGAGCCCCTTCATCAGGCCCATGAATTCCGGAAAACTTGTCGCGATCATCGCTTGATCATCGATGGTCACGGGTTTTTCCGTCGCCAGCCCCATAACCAGAAAACTCATGGCTATGCGGTGGTCGAGATGGGTCTGGACGATGGTGCCCTGTCCGTTGGGGTGTTGGCCGAGGCCCTTGCCGCCAGGTTTTCCGCGCACGGCCAGCGTGGCCTCGCCCTCGCTGCAATCGACGCCGTTGAGCTTCAGCCCGTTGGCGACCGCCGACAGCCGGTCGGATTCCTTCACCCGCAGCTCTTCAAGCCCGAGCATGAGCGTTTCGCCCTCGGCAAAGCTCGCCGCCACGGCAAGCACCGGATACTCGTCGATCATAGTCGGCGCCCGTTCGGGCGGCACGGTGACGCCTTTCAGTTCGGAATAGCGTACGCGCAGGTCGGCGACGTCCTCGCCGCCTTCGTTGCGCGGATCGATTATGTCGATCCAGGCGCCCATTTCCTGCAGCGTCAAAAGAAGGCCCGTGCGCGTCGGGTTCATCAGCACGTTTTCGATGGTGATGTCCGAGCCCGGCACGATCAGCGCGGCCACCAGAGGAAAGCCGGCCGAGGAGGGGTCGCCAGGCACCGCGATGGTCTGGCCGGTGAGCTTGCCCTGGCCTTCGATGAAAATGTGGCGCACGCCGCGCTCGTCGGTCTCGACCGACAGATTGGCGCCGAATCCCTTGAGCATCTTTTCGGTGTGGTCGCGCGTCATCACCGGCTCGATGACCGTGGTGATGCCCGGCGTGTTCAGCCCGGCCAGCAGCACCGCCGACTTGACCTGCGCCGAGGCCATCGGCACGCGGTAGGTGATCGGCGCGGCGTGCTTGGGCCCGCGCAGCGTGATCGGCATGCGGTCGCCGGGTGTCGCCTTCAGCACCTGCACGCCCATCTGGCGAAGCGGTTCGAGCACGCGGCCCATCGGCCGGCCGGACAGCGAGGCGTCGCCGATGAAGGTGGTTTCCATGTCATAGGTGCCGACCAGGCCCATGGTGAGGCGGGAGCCCGTGCCGGCATTGCCGAAATCGAGCGGGCACTCCGGTTGCAGCAGCGCGCCATTGCCGGTTCCGCGGATCACCCACTCAGTGCCATGCTTCTCGATATGAGCGCCCATCGCCTTCATGGCAGCGCCCGTACGCATCACGTCCTCGCCTTCCAGTAGTCCGGTGATGCGGGTTTCGCCGGAGGCCAGCCCGCCAAACATGAAGGAACGGTGCGAGATCGACTTGTCGCCCGGCACCCGTGCCGCGCCGGAAAGACCAGATGATTTTCGGGCGGTGGCCTGCTTCGGGGCGGCAGTGTGCGACATGGTTCTTTCCTGGAAACGCCGGCGGCCGGCCATTTTCTTGTGGTTTGCGCGGTCTCCTATCATGGCGGATCGAGATGGTCATCCCCTTGGTACGAAGGCCTTCGAATTCAAGCTTTTTGGGACGCCGGCTTTTCGCTTTGACAGCGCCGTAAACTCTGGTTAAGGGGACCAAACTTTCATCGACGAGGCTTGCTGTGGCAAAACCCGAACTTGGCACCAAACGCATCGACCCGGAGACGGGTCGAAAATTCTATGACTTGAACAAGGACCCGATCGTCTCGCCTTACACGGGCAAGAGCTATCCGCGCTCCTATTTCGAGGAAGGCAAGATAGCCGCCCTCGAGGAGGAAGAGGAAGTTGCCGAGAAGGAAGTGGACGCCGAGGAGGAAGAGGGCGTCGAGGTCGTCTCTCTCGAAGAGGCGGACGAGGACGCGAAGGCCGACGAGCTTCCCGATCTCGGCGATGACGAGGACGACGTTGACCTTGGCGATGACGAGGATGACGCGTTCCTTGCCGACGAGGAGGAAGAAGACGACGACGTTGCCGACATGATCGGCGTCGGCGAAGACGACGACGAAGTCTGAGCGAACCGCATTCGCCGGCTTTCGCGGCGCTGCCTAGAAAAAGCGGTTCTTGAAGGCTTGATATTGACTGAAGGCGGGGTTAGAAGCCGCCTGCACTAACGACGCGGTCTCAACCCGCGCCGGATCTCTTCGCCGGAAACGGCGCCGGCGAACTGCCGGAGTGGGGCCATAGCTCAGTTGGGAGAGCGCTTGAATGGCATTCAAGAGGTCGTCGGTTCGATTCCGATTGGCTCCACCAAAAGTTCTTTCACGTTTTCAGAAAATCAGTTTCCACCCCCTCAGGGGCCCTTGCCTTGGAAAGGTCCGGGGCACCGCCAGCGCACCGCACAAAACATTTTTCAGGTCCGAAGCAGCAATGCCTGACAGCGGTGGACAAGATATCGATCTTGGCGCCAGTAGCTTGCGTTCATGCACGCCCGGCGGCAAGGATATCGCGGCAACATCGTATGTGGGGGCAATATGGAATCGGAAAACTCGCTGCTCGGGATCTTCATCTCCTGGATGCCGATGCTGATTTATCTCGCAGCAAGCCTTTGGGTTTCTATCTGGCTCACGTTCAAACTCATCCACGTTCAGCAAGCGATGGTGCAGGCGCAAGAAGGCATCTTGACCAAGTTGACTGATATCGACAACCGCATGTCTGGTAAGCCGAGCCAAGACTGAGGTCCGAAGCTACTGTTCCCCAACTGTTTTCAGCTGCAGCGGTCGACCGGGATACCGCTAATTATACCGGCCAATTGGATGCGGTGGCTCGACGGCGCCCGGTATCGCCACATGAAAATCGGTCTTTTGGACTAACGCTTCATTTTGTCGATACGCTCGCTAAGAGCCTTCACCGCTGCCGTATTTTCCCGAATTTCTTTGGCGATCTCTTTCGCGGCGTTTGCCATGACGATCCTTGAGCGGTTTGCCATCCAAAGCAGAAACGCCATAAGAATCAGGAAAGGGATGCCAACGAGAAGTGCTCGCATTATTGCAGCTTGGTGGCTCATTTCGCTTTCTCCGAGCCGTAGGCTGCCACGCCGTCGACGATCTTCGTGATGTGCTGAGCTTCTGCCATCGGTTCCCTCTTCAGCTGTGACGGACGCCAGCGATAATCGCGTTTATCGGTAGTCACCCCCAAGCCGGAATCGATTCCCTTTTGGGCCGAGGCCGAGCGGCTTCAATTCGTCCAGATCGAACACTGAACCACTTGACCCGTTGCCTGATCACGAACCCTTTTCGAAAACACGCGATGGAGGCCCATTGCGCGTGATCTAGCTTCCTTCGTCGCAACGTAATCGGGATAGCCGACATGCCACTGCCAGAGGAAGTTTGGTGGGGCAGGTTTCCACGTAACCTTGGATCCAAAGGCCGCATTGTCCGGATCTGTTCTATCGAACCGGCAGTCGACGGCTACGGGCATCATGCCCTTCTTAGCCATTGCGTCGGAAACCCCGTAAGCAGTTCGCTTCGTAAGCCATCCATCCGCGCCGCTAGTCGAAACTGTAGTGCACCCTGCCAGAGATATGCTCGACATCAAAAGCCCGATGGCCAATGCGTTGCCTGCGAATGATCGCCGAGTGCCAACCTGATTCTGTTTCATACCCGATCCCCACAACTGAAAGTAGTGCAGGCTAGATGGGGATACGGCGCGAAACAAGGGAGCGCGCCTCTTCTTTGGTTCGGCTGGTCGTGCGCCGTGCGCGGTGCGACAGGCGAGCGGCGAGCGGCAAAATTTCAAACTGAGACACTATCTAACTGCCACCTAATACAGGTTCTTTGAGCTAACTCCCCCTGGCGCGCGTACTGGTCGCGAATCCCATTCGTCGCGCGCTATTGGAGTCTGGATATAGTGCGCCAGAATCCAGGGTCGCGTCCCGTCTGTTTCCGGTCTGTTTTCAGGCATGAAATTCCCTTGCCCGGGTCGCTGTTCCTTCACTGTTTTCAGTGCGCATCGGACACTGTTCCGCCGCTGTTTTCAGCGAGAGTGCCAACTGTTTCCTAACTGTTTTATCAGTTGCAGCGCTTAACCGAAATCGTCCATTAAATTGGACTAAGCCATCGTCGCATATAACTGGCTTGGAAATGACTCCCCCACTCTTTGCGCTCCCGGGCTGCCCGCCGCCTATCGCGGAACCTAGCTGAGACTAGTGTAGTCGGCCGCCCGGCTTGGGCTCGCCGGTCCAAAAGTAGTGAGCCCGTGCCCGGTCAGTGCATTTTTCTGGCTGTGGTTTGAACCGCGAGCGCCGGGTCTGAACCAGGCAGCGGGCTGAAATGACCGCTGAGCAAAACTCCGTTACTTGTTGCAGTTCTGCATATCCGACGTCATGGCGCCGCTGGGGGTATTGTTGTCGGTATCGCTGCCCGCCGTATCCTTGCAGCGGTCCTCCATACCGTTTGTCTGCGGCGTGGTGGCGTTCGTTGCGTTCGGATCGATGGTGTTCGGGGTAGTTGCGCTGCCGGTCCCGATGTTGCCGCCGGAAGTGCCTGTGTTGACGCCGGTATTGCCATCGGCGCTACCGGTCCCGGAGCCCATCGATTGTGCCATGGCAGATGTGGCCAGGCCGATAGCAAGTAGGAATGCAGAGAGAATTTTCATCATCTTAGTGTCTCCATCGAGTTGCATCGCTCTATCGCGATCTATACCCAACGAGAGTTTTTTCGAGATGTTCCGTTTGGCATAAATAGTGATCGATACAACCATTATGGATCTTTGTTGCTCGTCGTTTCGTGAATGCGGCTGCGAAATTCCTGCCGCATAGCGGCAATTTCGTCTGGAACCAAATCGAGCATGCCGCGTTATTGCGCTTGCGGGGAGTTGTGTCGGCCGCAGGGGACAGTTTCACCAGGACATTCAAGAAATCCGTGAGCTGGGAGGGGCGCTGTGAGCGTGCTTGCATCCACAAGGCAATTGGACCACCGTCAAATACTGAACGCGCTGAAGGCTTTTCGGAGCGGTGATTTCTCCGTTCGCATCGATAATGTCTACACCGGCCTCGATTCCGAGATCGCCGACACCTTCAACGAAATCGTAGAACTCAACGATCAGGTCACGCGCGAGTTCGAACGCCTCAGCAAGGTCGTCGGCAAGGATGGCCGGATCGGCGAACGCGGCCGTGTCCGCAACGCTACCGGCAGTTGGGAATCGAGCGTCCGTTCCGTCAACGATCTGATCGAGGACATGGTTCAGCCGACGGCCGAAGTGGCGCGCGTCATCGGCGCGGTCGCCAAAGGCGACCTGTCGCAGACGATGATGGTCGAAATCGACGGCCGGCAGTTGCGCGGCGAATTCCTGCGCATCGGCAAGATCGTCAACACCATGGTCGGGCAACTGGCCTCCTTCGCCTCGGAGGTGACGCGCGTGGCGCGCGAGGTCGGCACCGAAGGCAAGCTCGGCGGCCAGGCCCGCGTGAAAGGTGTGGCCGGGACCTGGAAGGACCTGACCGACAACGTCAACGCCATGGCGACGAACCTGACCGGGCAGGTGCGCAACATCGCCGAGGTGACGACCGCCGTCGCTTCCGGCGACCTGTCGAAGAAGATCACCGTCGATGTGAAGGGCGAAATCCTCGAGCTCAAGAACACCATCAACACGATGGTCGACCAGCTCAATTCCTTCGCCTCGGAAGTGACGCGCGTTGCGCGCGAGGTCGGTACAGAAGGCAAGCTCGGCGGCCAGGCGCGCGTCGAAGGTGTCGGCGGCACCTGGAAGGACCTGACCGACAACGTCAACCTGATGGCAGAGAACCTGACCGGCCAGGTGCGCAATATCGCCGAGGTGACCACTGCTGTGGCGCTTGGCGACCTGTCGAAGAAGATCACGGTCGACGTCAAGGGCGAGATCCTCGAGCTGAAATCAACCATCAACACCATGGTCGACCAGCTGAACTCATTTGCCGGCGAAGTGACGCGCGTCGCCCGCGAAGTCGGCACCGAGGGCAAGCTCGGCGGCCAGGCGCAGGTGCGCGGCGTTGCCGGCACCTGGAAGGACTTGACCGACAACGTCAATTCGATGGCCGAGAACCTGACCGGCCAGGTCCGCAACATCGCCGAGGTGACGACCGCGGTTGCTTCGGGCGACTTGTCGAAGAAGATCACCGTCGCCGTGCAAGGCGAAATCCTCGAGCTCAAGGACACCATCAACACGATGGTCGACCAATTGAACTCCTTCGCCTCGGAAGTGACGCGTGTGGCGCGCGAGGTCGGCACCGAAGGCAAGCTCGGCGGCCAGGCCGAGGTGAAGGGCGTCGGCGGCACCTGGAAGGATCTGACCGACAACGTCAACCTGATGGCCGCCAACCTGACCGGCCAGGTGCGCAACATTGCCGAGGTGACGACCGCCGTGGCCCGCGGCGACCTGTCGAAGAAGATCACCGTCGACGTCAAGGGCGAAATCCTGGAGCTCAAGGACACCGTCAACACGATGGTCGACCAGCTGAACTCCTTCGCCTCCGAAGTGACGCGTGTGGCGCGCGAAGTGGGATCGGAAGGCAAGCTCGGCGGCCAGGCGCATGTCGAGGGTGTCGGCGGCACCTGGAAAGATTTGACCGACAACGTCAATGCCATGGCCGGCAATCTGACCGTGCAGTTGCGCGACGTGTCCAAGGTGGCGACGGCAATTGCGACCGGCGACCTCACCCAGAAGATCACGGTCGATGCACTGGGCGAGATCCTGCAGATCAAGGACGTCATCAACACGATGGTCGACCAGCTGAATTCCTTCGCCTCCGAGGTGACGCGCGTGGCGCGCGAAGTCGGTTCCGACGGCAAGCTCGGCGGCCAGGCGCAGGTGCGCGGCGTTGCCGGCACCTGGAAGGACCTGACCGACAACGTCAATGCGATGGCCGCCAACCTGACCGGGCAGGTGCGCAACATCGCCGAGGTGACGACTGCGGTGGCGCTTGGCGATCTGTCGAAGAAGATCACGGTCGACGTGCGCGGCGAGATCCTCGAGCTGAAGGACACCATCAATACGATGGTCGACCAGCTGAATTCCTTTGCCTCGGAAGTGACGCGCGTGGCGCGCGAGGTCGGCACCGAGGGCAAGCTCGGCGGCCAGGCGCAGGTGCGCGGCGTTGCCGGCACCTGGAAAGATCTGACCGACAATGTGAATTCGATGGCCGAGAACCTGACCGGCCAGGTTCGCAACATCGCCGAGGTCACCACCGCAGTGGCGCGCGGCGACCTGTCGAAGAAGATCACCGTCGACGTCAAGGGCGAGATCCTGGAGCTGAAATCGACCATCAACACCATGGTCGACCAGTTGAACTCCTTTGCCGGCGAAGTGACGCGTGTCGCCCGCGAGGTCGGCACCGAGGGCAAACTTGGCGGCCAGGCACGGGTGGAGGGCGTCGCCGGCACCTGGAAGGACCTGACCGACAACGTCAATCTGATGGCGACGAACCTGACCAACCAGGTGCGCGGCATCGCCGATGTCGTGACCGCGGTCGCGCAAGGCAATCTCAAGCGCAAGCTGACGGTCGATGCCAAGGGCGAGATCGCCTCGCTCGCCGACACCATCAACGGCATGATCGAGACGCTTGCGACCTTCGCCGACCAGGTCACCAACGTCGCCCGCGAAGTGGGCATCGAAGGCAAGCTCGGCGGCCAAGCCCGTGTGCCCGGCGCTGCCGGCCTTTGGCGCGACCTGACCGACAACGTCAATCAGCTCGCCGCCAATCTGACCACGCAGGTGCGCGCGATTGCCGAGGTGTCGACGGCGGTGACCAAGGGCGATTTGACCCGCTCGATCAGCGTCCAGGCCTCCGGCGAGGTCGCGGCGCTGAAGGACAACATCAACGAGATGATCCGCAATCTGAAGGACCAGACGCTGAAGAATGCCGAGCAGGACTGGCTGAAGACCAATCTCGCCCGGTTCTCGCGCATGCTGCAGGGCGAGCGCGACCTGGCCACGGTCTCGCGTCTCATCATGTCCGAACTCGCGCCGCTGGTGAATGCGCAATATGGCGTGTTCTACGTGACCAACCGCGACGAGGATGAATTCTATCTGGAACTCGCCGCCTCCTATGGCGCCGAAAGCAAGGCGGAGATCAAGCAACGCCTCGATCTGCGCGAAGGCCTTGTCGGGCAAAGTGCCGCCGACAAGCGCGCCATCATGCTGGACAATGTGCCGCCGAATTTCCTGCGCGTCACGTCGGGCCTTGGCAATGCCGCGCCGGCCAACGTGATCATTCTTCCGGCTCTGTTCGAGGACGAGGTGAAGGCCGTCATCGAACTCGCCTCGTTCAGCGAATTCCGCGACACGCACCAGTCATTCCTCAACCAGCTGATGGAATCCGTCGGCATCGTTCTCAACACCATCGCCGCCACCATGCGCACCGAAGGCCTGCTCAAGCAGTCGCAGCTGCTGACCTCGGAGCTGCAGGCGCGTCAGACCGAGCTGACCAAAAAGCAGGAAGAGCTGCACGCCACCAACGAGGAGCTGCAGGAAAAGGCGCAGCTGCTCGAGAACGAAAAGAAGCAGGTGGAGAACAAGAACCTCGAAATCGAGATGGCGCGCCGTGCGCTGGAGGAGAAGGCCGAGCAGCTGGCGCTTACCTCGAAATACAAGTCGGAATTCCTCGCCAATATGAGCCACGAACTGCGTACGCCGCTGAACTCGCTGCTCATCCTTTCAAACCTGCTCGCAACCAACCAGCAAGGCAATCTCAACGACAAGCAGGTCGAGTTCGCGCGCACCATCAACTCGGCCGGCACCGACCTTTTGAGCCTCATCAACGATATCCTCGATCTGTCGAAGATCGAATCGGGTACCGTCTCGATCGATATCAACGACATGCCGGTGGTGCATCTTCGCCAGCATATGGAGCGAACCTTCCGGCAGCTGGCGACCGACAAGGGGCTTGGCTTCGCCATCAACGTCGATCCCGAGCTTCCGGAGACCGTCCGCACCGACGAGAAGCGCTTGCAGCAGATTGTGCTCAATCTCTTGTCGAACGCGTTCAAGTTCACCTCCGAGGGCGAAGTCAGCTTGAATTTCCGGGCCGAAAAGACTGGCCGTCACAACGGCTTGGTGCAACCGATGGAAGCGCTCGCTATCGCGGTCACCGATACGGGCATCGGTATTCCGCAGGACAAGCAGAAGCTGATTTTCGAGGCCTTCCAGCAGGCCGACGGCACCACCAGTCGCAAATATGGCGGCACCGGGCTTGGGCTCTCGATCAGCCGGGAGATCGCCCGGCTGATCGGCGGCGAATTGCGGGTCGAGAGCACGCCGGGCAAGGGTTCGACGTTCACGCTGGTCGTCCCGTTCGACGGACCTCGGATGGCCTTGGCCCCGCAAGCGGCCTTGCTGCCGGCGATGGAGGTGGTCGCGACGACGGCGCAGCCGAGCCCGCCATCCTCCGAATTGCTTGATGACCGCGATACGATCTCACCGGAAGATAGGGTCGTGCTGATCGTCGAGGACGACCCGACCTTTGGCGGTTTGCTGCTCGGCCTGGCGCGTTCGGCCCGGCTGAAGGGCGTCCTGTCGACCGCGGGCTCTGGCACGCTGGCTTTGGCCCGCAAGCTGGTTCCCGATGCGATCACGCTGGATCTCGGACTATCGGATATCGACGGCTGGGTGTTGTTCGATCTGCTTCGCCATGACCCGAAAACCAAGGACATTCCCGTCCATGTCATCTCGGGTGCCGAAGATATCGAGGTGCTTGCCCGCAAGGGCGCATCCACCATTTCAACCAAGCCCGTGTCGGCGGACGAACTGATGAAGGTCTTCCAGGACATTCACTCCAGAAAGCTCCGCGTCCAGCGCCGCGTTCTGATTGCCGATACCGATCCCGAGCGCCGTCTCTCGTTGATCGAGGCGATCCGCGACGGCGTCACCTCGGTCACCGCGATCGGCCGCGTCGCGGCGAATGCCGACGACATCGGCATCGCCGGCTATGATGCCGTTGTGCTCGGCCTTGGCCGCTCGGCCAAGGACAACGCCCAGATGCTGGATGAGATTGCCGTCCTGTTCGGGCAGTCCGTGTCGCGACTGTTGTTCTTCGCGCCGCATCCGGAAGCGCTGCAACAGTCGCTCGCCTTGCATCCGGCATTGGCGGACGTTCCGCGGGCGGAGAATTTCGCGCAGCTGGCTCTCCTGATATCCGCAACGCTCCCGGGGCGAGGCCACGACAGTTCGGCAGCCGAACAGCCGGATAAATTCGACCTCGCCGGCGCAAAGGTCCTCATCGTCGACGACGACATCCGCAACATCTATTCGCTCACCAGCGTTCTTGAGACCTATGACATCCAGGTGCTGCACGCGGAGCGCGGTAGGGAAGGTATTGCGCTTCTGGAGCAGAGCCCGGATATCGACGCCGCATTGATCGATATCATGATGCCGGAGATGGACGGCTACGAGACGATGCGGCAGATCCGCGGCATGCCGGCAATCGCCCATATCCCGTTGATCTCGGTTACCGCCAAGGCAATGAAGGGCGACCGGCAGAAGTGCCTCGACGCCGGCGCCTCTGACTATATCGCCAAGCCGGTCGACCTCGACCTGCTGCTGGCCTTGCTGCGTGTCTGGATCGGCCGCTCGCGATCCCGTGTCCATCGTCCGGAAAAGACGCTCATGGCAGTGAACTGACGGCCGCTCGATGCAGAAACTGTCGAGAAACGGAGCGAGGAAGCTGGAGGTTATGGCCCCGGCGACAGGGCCGGCAAAGGCGCGCATCCTGGCCGTGGATGACGACGAGCGCAATCTGCTGGCGATCGGCGAGGTTCTGGCCCCTGTCGGCGAAGTCGTCTGCGTGCAGTCGGGCGAAGAGGCGCTGCGCGCTCTGCTGAAAGAGGATTTCGCAGTCATCCTGCTGGATGTGCTGATGCCTCGGCTGGACGGCTACGAGACCGCTGGATTGATTCGCCAGCGCGAGCAATCCAGGCGAACGCCGATAATCTTTCTCACCGCCATCAACAAGGAAGACGCCCACATGCTGCGCGGCTATGACGCCGGCGCGGTGGATTACGTGTTCAAGCCCTTCGACCCGGCCATGCTGCGTTCCAAGGTAGCCGTGTTCGTCGAACTTCATGAGAAGACGCTCGAAATCCAGCAAAAGGCGGCTGCCGAGCAACGGCTGCTGGCCCAGGCACTGCAGGCGCAGCAGGAAAAACTCGAGGCCGAGCGGGCGCTGCGTAGCGCCCAGGAGCGGCAGCATGCCATTTTGAGCTCTCTTCCGGTCTGCTTCCACGCAAGGGCGGCGGAGCCGCCGTTCGGCGCCAGCTTTGTGACTGAAGGGGTCGAACGCTTGACCGGCTTTCCTGCCGAACGGCTGACCTCCGATCCAGGCTTCGGCCTAAGCCGGGTTCATCCCGACGATCTGCCGAGAGTGAGGCAAGCCCTGCTCGCAGCCAAGGCCATCGGCTCCTACACCTGCGAATTCCGCTGGCAATGCGCCGACGGCAATTACCGGATTTTCCTCGACCAGGGCGTCCTGTCGAACGGTTCCGATGGCCAGAGGCCCGAGATCCTCGGCACATTGCTGGACGTTACCGAGCGGCGCGAGCTTGAGAACCAGCTGCTGCAATCGCAGCGCCTCGACGCGATTGGCAAGCTTACCGGCGGCCTGGCGCATGATTTCAACAATCTGCTTGCCGCAATTCTCAGCGGATTGGGATTGCTCGAGCGCCACGCCGAGTTCGATGGACAGGCCAGGCAAGTTCTGGAACTGACGCGCCGGTCGGCAAAACAAGGCGCCGAGCTCGTCAACCGCATGCTTGCGTTCTCGCGCCGCCAGACACTGAGGCCGCAGGCCGTGCGCCTCGCTGCGCTTGGCGGCACCATGAACGGGTTGGTGGCCCCGGTTCTGGGCGGCCTGATCCGTTTCGATTGGCTTGTCGACGACACGGTGTGGCCGGCGCATGTCGATGCCGGCCAGCTGGAGCTGGCGCTGATGAACCTGGTTTTCAACGCGCGCGATGCCATGCCGTCCGGCGGCACGATAATCGTGGAGGCGCAAAATCGAACGCTAGGCAGTGCAGCCGAGGATATTTCGGCGGGCGACTATGTCGTGGTCACCGTCAAGGATACGGGGTCGGGCATACCGGCCGACATTCTCGCCAAGGTCGTCGAACCGTTCTTCACCACAAAACCGGTCGGCAAGGGCACTGGCCTCGGTCTGAGCACGGTGCATGGCTTCGTCAAGCAATCGGGCGGCACGCTCCGCATTGAGAGCACCGTCGGCAGTGGAACATCCGTCCAGCTCTGGCTGCCGCGTTCAATCGAGCGCCCGGTGGAAATCGCCGACAAGTCCGATGCCGACAACACCGTCGTGAATGCCGGCGAGGACTATCCGTCGGTCCTGCTGATTGACGACAGCAATGTACTGCGGGAACTGACGGCGCAATCGCTTCGCCAACATGGCTTTGCGGTTACCTGCGCCGGGGGCGGTGCGGAAGCGCTGGCGATGATCGAGCGGGCGCCGTACGATTTCGATGTCATCGTCACCGATTTTGCCATGCCGCTCGTCTCGGGGCTCGAGGTCATCCGGTTCGCCCGCAATCTGCGGTCCGATTGGCCGGCGGTGATGATAACCGGATATGCCGACGCCGACGCGATCGCCGACCGGCCCCCCGACGTGCCGCTGCTCGGCAAACCGCTGCGCGAAAAGGACCTGATGGAGAGCATTCTTGCAGCGGCTGCGCGCGCCGGATCGCCGAGGGCCAAGCAGGCCAGCCGGTGAAAGGCGGACCATTGGAACCTGATCCATGGGTTGCCGTTGGGTAGGTCTCTGGCTGCGCTAGGATCGGAGGAGAGACTGATGGCGACAGCGGACTGGCCTCTTCCTGAACGCTTCACCTTTCAAGGGAACTCGATCGCCTGGGGCGCGATGGGCGAGGGCTCACCCGCGGTATTGCTGCATGGCACGCCTTTCTCATCGTCGGCATGGCGTAGAATTGCGCCTTTGCTCGGCCAACAGAGGCGAATCTATTGCTTTGACATGCTCGGCTATGGTCGATCTGATAAACCCGATAGCGACGTGTCTCGTGGCATTCAGAACGAGCTTTTCGCGGCCCTTTACGATCATTGGGGCCTGCGTGCCCCCGATGTCGTCGCGCATGATTTCGGCGGCTCTACAGCGTTACGCGGTCATTTGCTCAATGGGCTCGACTATCGGTCGCTGGTGCTGATCGATCCGGTCGCAATCAGCCCGCAAGGCTCACCACTTGTTCAGGCCGCCAAGAAACACGAGGCGGTCTTTTCCGGCCTTCCGCACTACATTCATGAAGCAATCCTGCGCGCCTATATCGGCGCCGCCGTAGCGAATGCGCTGCGCGAGGAAGAGATGGCGCTCTACCTCGCGCCGTGGCTGGGAGCCGAAGGTCAAAAAGCTTTCTGGCGCCAGGTCGCTCAGATGGATGACAAATACTCGCAAGAGGTCGAGTGGCGCTACGGCGAGATTCGTTGCCCCGTTGCCATCCTGTGGGGCGAGGACGACCAGTGGATTCCCATCGATGACGGTCGCGAGCTCGCGCGCCGCATTTCGAGTGCTTCCTTCCATGTCGTGCCGAACGCGAAGCATCTTATGCAGGAGGACGCGCCGGAAGCGATCGTGGCGACAGTGCTTGGCTTCTGGCGAGACCTGGAGGAGCGGGCAAATGTCCGCAAAAAACCGGCTTCGGCCGCTCGATCTCCATCGCGTCAATGAAGGCTTTGGGCGATCGGTTTGATCCGGTTGCCGATGCCAAGGACAGGAATCCACCCCTTAGCGGCAGTCTCGAATCGAAACGGTACGTTTCGTATCTTTGACCCTAGCAGCATCCAGCCTGTGCGCAACACGGAGCGCCGGCCATGGCGCGCTCGACGGGCTGTGATGTGGTTGATAAGCCCTCTCCCCAAGGAGAGTCGAAGATATGACCGTTGCGATCGAGATGGGCCAGACGAGCGCAGGCGCCCCGGCGGCGCTGGATCTTGAGGAACTGCTGGCGACGCGGCTTTTGGTGCAGGGCAATTCGGGTTCCGGCAAATCCCATCTGCTGCGCCGGCTCTTGGAGCAGAGTGCGCCCTGGGTGCAGCAGACTATCATCGACCCCGAAGGCGACTTCGTGACGCTGGGCGACCGTTTCGGCCATCTGGTGATCGATGCCGAGGAGCATACCGAGCGCGGCCTGCAGAGCGCCGGCGAGCGGGCGCGCATCCACCGCGTCTCCACGGTGCTCAATCTCGAGGGGCTCGACGCCGAGAACCAGATGCGGCGCGCCGCCGCCTTCCTCGGCGGGCTGTTCGAGGTCGCCCGCGATCACTGGTATCCGATGCTGGTGGTGGTAGACGAGGCGCAGCTGTTCGCGCCGGCAGTGGCCGGCGAGGTTTCCGACGAAGCGCGCAAACTCTCGCTCGGCGCCATGACCAATTTGATGTGCCGTGGCCGCAAACGCGGGCTGGCCGGGATCATCGCCACCCAGCGGTTGGCCAAGCTCGCCAAGAACGTCGCCGCCGAGGCTTCCAATTTTCTCATGGGCCGGACTTTTCTCGACATCGACATGGCGCGCGCCGCCGACCTACTCGGCATGGAGCGGCGCCAGGCCGAGGCTTTCCGCGACCTCGAGCGCGGACAGTTCATGGCGCTCGGCCCGGCGCTGTCGCGCCGTCCGCTCGGCTTGCGCATCGGCCCGACCGATACAAGTCCGCGCAACGCGACCCCGCGCCTGATGCCGCTGCCGGAAGCGGCGTTGGAGGATGCGCGCGCCATCATCCTGGCCGCGCCGCCGCCGGAAACCGTCCGGCCGCAGCGTCGCTCGTCGCCGGACCTGCTCGATCAGCTGATGGCGGCAAAATCGGCGGCGCTGGAAATCCGCCCCGAACCGGTGGAGCCGCCGATCAGCGCCGAGGAGTTGGCGGAGCGGCGCGAGCGCGTCGACCGGGTGCTGCGCGCCGTGCTGGCGCAGCCTGATGCCGGCTTCCGTGTCATCGGGGTGCTCTATCAGGAGTTCGTCGTCCGCTGCCGCATCGAGGGCCTCGCCGCGGTCGTGCCGGACCTGCCGGAGTTCCGCCGCATGCTGACCCGTGCCCGCGCCGGCCTTGGCTCCGACATGGCCGGTGACGATGCCTGGCAGGACGTCTCGGCGCGCGCCTCGCTGCTGCCCGAGGACATGCAGGGCGTATTCATGATGATCGCCCGCGCCGCCAAGGAGGGCTGGCCCTGCCCGAGCGACGCGGCGATCGCCCGCGCCTACGGCTCGCACTCCCTACGCCGCGCCCGCCGCCTGCTGACCTATATCGAGGAGCAGGGGCTGATCGTCTGTCAGCTCGACGGGGTCGGACGGCGGACGGTGACGCTGGTGGAGCTGGCCTGGGCGACGGCGCCGGGCGATCCGAATACGGTGGAGGCGGAGCAGCGGAGTGCGGTGGGGTGAGGCGGCGGCCGAGCGCGGTCTTCATCATACGACGACGATTGGCGCGACGCAGATCCGCTATTGTAAGTTGTTCGACGCTACAGCACTCCCTCTTGCCGACGGCGCTTTACATATCTTCTAAACTACCAGCGGGTCAGTTTGCGAATGAAGAGATCAGCCACGATCAACTGAAGAAGGACGAGAAATACGGCAGGACTGTAGCGCAAATAGCCGCCGAACCTACGCCACCTCCGCCGATTACCCCTTCGGTTCATTCTGTTGACATCTCCTGCTTCTGGAGAGATGGTAAGATACTACGCGGCGGCCCTTCTTCCGAAGATTTTATTCTGCAGCTTTATCAAAGGATTTTGGCAATGCGTTTGTCTCGATCGCGCCCGACTTATGGCCATCGCTTTGACGGCAATCGCAGCCGTCACCCTTCCCTCTTATGGACATGCCGAGGACAAGCTGCTGACGGAAGCGGTGCAGTTCAACGGTACGATCCTGTATCTCTCCACCAAGGTGCCTGGCCTGATCTTCGGCGCCGTCCGCAACGGCGAGACGGCCTTGGCCGGTTTCGGCAAGATTGCCGACGGGAGTGAAAAAGTGCCCGACGGCGACACAATGTTCCGCACCGCGTCCGTGAGCAAAGTGTTCTGCGGCGGTGTGCTTTCCTCGCTGGCGATCGACGGCAAGGTACAACTCACCGACCGGCTGCAGGATCGCTTTGGCTGGGACGTCACGCTCCCGGAGAAGGACGGCCGCGCCCTCCGCCTGATCGATCTCGTCGCGCAAGCTTCCGGCCTTCCGCGGGAGGTGCCAGTGGCCGAGGCGCCCCCCTCAGACCCTTTCTCTACGAACACCAAAGAGGCGCAGATTGCCGCCCTCAAGGACAATCCGCTGCTGTTCGCGCCGGGCGCCGCCGTTCTCTATTCGAACTTCGGATACGACCTCCTCGGAGCGGCGCTCGCGAATGTCTCTGGAAAGCCTTATGCCGAGGTCCTTCGAGAGCGTGTCCTCGATCCCCTCGGCATGAAAGACACGGTTTTCAACCCAAGACCGGAGGACGAGCCGCGCCTGATGCAGGGCCATAACTTCGACGGCAGCCCCATGCCAATCGTGCCGACGAGCACAGCCATGGAGTGCGCCGGTGGATTGTACTCGACCGCGGACGACCTGCTGCGCTGGATGAACTGGCATGTCGACAACAAGCCTTCCGCGGCCGACGCCGAGTTGCGCCTTTTGAACCACGCGGCTTTTTTGTACCGGGACGGGCTCGCGTCGGTGATGGGGCTGGATGACGGCGGGCCGATGGACGCCATGGGTCTCGGATGGGTCATCATGCTCCCTAACGAGCATCGCCCGCTCATCCTCCAGAAGAGCGGCGGCCTGCAAGGGATGTTTCTCTATGTTGCGATTGCACCGACACGCGGCGTCGGCGCTTTCTTCGTCATGAACGAATTCAATGCCGCCGGCTTCATGGCTGGGGTCAAGACGACGAACGATCTCGTCGCAGAGATCGCTCCACGCTGATTTTCGCGCTGATCGGGAGGACGTGCGCGATGATTGGCGCTATGGAGGGACCTGACGGACGGTATATTTCCCGGCAAGGCAAGC
Organism: Mesorhizobium sp. M0563; assembly: GCF_040321065.1. NCBI lineage: Bacteria > Pseudomonadati > Pseudomonadota > Alphaproteobacteria > Hyphomicrobiales > Phyllobacteriaceae > Mesorhizobium > Mesorhizobium sp. M0563. The sequence continues at coordinate 87,676 of NZ_JAMYQV010000022.1, read as the reverse complement.
GCGACATCGGCTATTTCCGGCCGACCGCTTAGCCTCCTGAGGATGACCTTTGCCGGCTTCATCGCTGCTCACGGCCTGCTCATGCTGCGGCCAAGGTTCTGCCTCTCGCCTCTTCGGCATCCCGCTTTCGTAGCCGACCGCGAATGCCGCGCTGCTCGCAGTCCCGACACCATCAGCCGCCTCTTGGCGCAACCCGATGCCGGCTTCCGCGTCATCGGCGTGCTCTATCAGGAGTTCGTGGTCCGCTGCCGCATCGAGGGCCTCGCCGCGGTCGTGCCGGACCTGCCGGAGTTTCGCCGCATGCTGACCCGCGCCCGCGCCGGGCTCGGCTCCGACATGGCAGGCAACGACGCCTGGCAGGACGTCTCGGCGCGCGCCTCGCTGCTGCCCGAGGACATGCAAGGCGTGTTCATGATGATCGCCCGCGCCGCCAAGGAGGGCTGGCCCTGCCCAAGCGATGCCGCGATCGCCCGTGCCTACGGCTCGCACTCGCTACGCCGCGCCCGGCGCCTGCTGACCTACATCGAGGAGCAGGGGCTGATCGTGTGCCAGCTCGACGGGGTCGGGCGGCGGACGGTGACGCTGGTGGAGCTCGCCTGGGCGACGGCACCGGGCGATCCGAATGCGGCGGAGGCGGAGCAGGGGCGTGCCGTGGGGTGAAGCGGCGGGGCAGGCGCGCTGAGAAAGCGCCGCTGGATCAGGCCGGGGTGAAGTCTGCTTTGCGCCGCATTAACGTCATTCTCCATTCGAAGCGCTCAGGCCGGAAGCTGCCGTGCGGAAGGACGCCCAGTCATTGCCCGCAGCGGATAAGTTTGCAGCTGGACAATAATGGCCAGCCGGGGCGATCCCGGTATTTAGCGTTGCTTCGGCGAGTCAATACTGAGCCTGCGCTTACGCGTCATCCCTCTCGACAAGACCAACGGCTGGACGCGATCGAGCGCAGGCGGGTTCAGTTGGTGCTGGTTGTGGGGGTGAACCCGCACTGCTTCTGTTCCATATCGATCTGCTTCGTGATGCGGACGGCGTTCTGTGCGTAGGCCTCCGTCACGGAGCCACTATTCACGGTCTTGTCCTTCAGCGGACTCACGCCTGCGCAGAGGTGGAAAACATGCGGCTCGGTGGACTTCGCGGCTCCGTTTTCGGGCGCGATCCAGTAGACGACATCCTGACCGGCGGGGTGGCTCGCGTCCCGCGTCGCCGCCGCCACCGCGGCGGTGTCCGTCGCGATCGCCTGCGCCTGAGCGGCGACATCGGGCGAACAGGCGGTGGTGGGCTGCCCCGACTTGATCTGAGCTGCGCATGCGTTCATATCCTGGGTGTACTGTTCGACCGATGGGGGTTTGAAACTGATCCCCATGACCGTCGCGAGCACGGCCAGCGCAGCGCCGAGGCCGCCGGCAACCTTCTTGGTTTGCGGATCCATGTTTTTGTCGGTGAGGATCAGGAAAACCAGCGGAAGGAAGGCAATCAGCGTGATGATTGCGCCGAGCTGGTTTTGGAAGAAGAACCTGGCCGCGTCGGATGCACGGGCCGGATCGTGCCTGTTGGCCGCCTTCCACAGCAAGTTGCCGGCGATTGCGAAAATCGCGATGCCGACCAGAAGGCCGATGATCAGCGGCAGGTGTCCCTGGTCGAACTTGTTCTGGCGAAGCAGAATAACCCCGTAGATCTCGCCGCCAATGGCGACGATCCACGAGAGTGCGGCGAAAAGGCGAAGACGCGTGGCGGAGGACTTCTGGCCCTGCGTCGCTTGCCAATCCTTGGTAACGTCTGGCTTGTTGTCGGTCATCGACCAGATCCCCTGATATCGACACTTCTGCGGGCGGCAACCCGCCCTGCGTAGCGTCATTGAACGATCGTCACCTGCCTTAGCGACGCGGCGAAAATGTGAACGCCACGGCAGGCCTCCCCATCCATATTGCGCATGAGTGAATCCGTCCATACCCACGGAGGCAGACGCCTATGCCGCGATGGCTCCGTTCTTCTTAATCTCTGGCTCGACGTGACGCTGCCTTCCCTCGCTTGCCTCGCTTGCCTCGCTTCCCTGGCGATCCGCCTCGTTGTCGCCGACGGCATAGAGAAGGCGGTCAAAGCCGGTGCGGCTCAAGGTGAAGGCTGGTGCCGGCGCCCGCGGCATCAAGTTGGTCGCTGCGGCCGTTGCATCTAATGCCTCAGGCGGCGCCTGGACGCCGGCTTTGTTTCCGTGAATCTCGCCATACCGCATTGCACAATCGCCTCGCCTGCGCAAAATGCGGCATGATCCGCAAATCCCTCACTGTCCTGGTGATCGATGAAAACCACATCCGCGCTTCGATAATCGAAGCAGGACTGCGGGAGGCCGGGCATCAGCAGGTCACGGTCATCCATGACGTCACCGGCATAGCGCGGCGGATCGCCGAGATCGAACCCGACGTGATCGTCATCGATCTCGAAAATCCAAACCGCGACATGCTCGAAAACATGTTCCAGCTTTCGCGCGTGGTGAAGCGGCCGATCGCCATGTTCGTCGACCGCTCGGACCAGGCTTCGATCGAAGCCGCGGTGGAAGCCGGGGTGTCGGCCTATGTCGTCGACGGCCTGCGCCAGGAGCGGGTCAAGCCGATCCTCGACATGGCGATCAGCCGCTTTAACGCGTTTTCGCGCATGGCGCGCGAACTGGAGGAGGCCCGCAGCGAATTGGAAAGCCGCAAGGTGATCGATCGCGCCAAGGGCATATTGATGAAGTCGCGCGGCTTGTCGGAGGACGCGGCCTATACGCTGCTGCGCAAGACCGCCATGAACCAGAACCGCAAGATCGGCGAAATCGCCCAGAGCCTGGTGACGGCGGCAGGCCTTCTGGATCCCGAGGAGAGTTGACGATGGCGGCCGAGCACCGGATCAATGCTGGCTTCATGCCGCTCTTCGACAGCGCTGTCCTCGTTGCGGCAAAGGAAATCGGCTTCGCGCTGCGCGAAGGCATCGATCTGACGCTCAACCGGGAAACATCCTGGGCCAACATCCGTGACCGCATCGCCATCGGCCATTTCGATCTCGCGCATATGCTGGGGCCGATGCCGATCGCCTGCAATCTGGGGCTGACGCCGCTCGCCTCCGACACGGTCGTGCCGTTCTCGCTCGGCCTTGGCGGGAATTGCGTCACGGTTTCGAACGCGGTCTGGGCGGGCATGGCCGCGCACGGCGCCCGACCCGACCTCGATCCGGCGCGGGCCGGCAGGGCGTTGGGGGCGCTGATCCGCAAACGGGCGAATGCCGGCGGCGATCCGCTTCGCTTCGCCGTCGTCCATCCGCACTCCGGGCACAATTACGAACTGCGCTACTGGCTCGCCGCCTGCGGCATCGACCCGTCGCATGAGATCGAAATCGTCATCGTGCCGCCCCCCTTCATGGCGGACGCGCTCGCCGCCGGCAGGATCGACGGCTACTGCGTCGGCGAACCCTGGAACAGCGCCTCTGTCGTCGCCGGCACCGGCCATATCGCCACGGTCAAGGCGGCCATCTGGAAGACCAGCCCGGAGAAAGTCATCGGCGTGCGCAAGGCATGGGCGGAAAAACAGCCGGACGCGCTTTCGGCCCTGCTGCGCGCGCTGCATCATGCGGCGCGCTGGTGCCAGGATCCGGCAAACCGCGGCGAACTCACGGCCCTGATGGCGCAGCCGGCCCTCCTCGGCCTCGCGCCAGCGCTGCAGATGCCAATCCTCAGCGGTCATCTTGCGCTCGGCGGCGGCGCCGAACTGAGCGTCGGCGACTTCTTTCTGCCCTTCGACAAGGCGGCAAACTTCCCGTGGAAGAGCCATGCGCTGTGGTTCTACACGCAGATGGTGCGCTGGGGGCATGTCGCGCACACGCCGGAAAACCTCGCTGTTGCCCGCGACTGCTACCGCCCCGATCTCTACCGCTCGGCGTTGAAGCCGCTTGGCGTGGCGCTTCCCGGTGCTAATGCCAAGGTCGAGGGCGCGCTGAAGGCCGCGACTCCAGTTGGTTCGGCGGGGGCAAGCCTGGTGCTCGGTCCCGACGGGTTCTTCGATGGCCAGATCTTCGATCCCGACGAGATCGACGCCTACATTGCCGGCCAGAAATTGGCGCGCGCCGAAGCCTGATCATTTCCGCGCCATTCTTGTGCACTGCACAAAAAATGTGCGTGCAACTGCGCTAATGAACACTCCTTAGCTTGCGCGCCCAGCGGGCCGGCGCGCCGACGATTGTGGTATGTCATTGATCTCATTGATGTTTGCCATCCATTCCGAAAACTGGCACGGTTCCTGCAATGCAATAGGCAGACTCTTCTCGGGGTCACGGAATACGCGTCCAATGGCGGGCGCTACAGGCAAAGCTGCCGCTCAGGTCAACACGCGATCCCGGATGACGGACGCGCGCGGCCTGGCTGGCGGCTTTTTGTTTTGGTCGAACACGCAATCGACGGCGCCGATCCCAAGCCGCGCCCAACCGGAGATGACGATGACGAAACGCACCAATAGCCATTCCGCCCAACCGGCGATCAGCCGCCGCGATTTCCTGAGGATCAGCGCGGCCACCGCGGCAACGCTGGCGGCGGCGCGTGCGCTGCTGCCCTCCGGGGCCTATGCGGCACCCGCCGCGCCGGAAGTCACCGGCGCCAAGCTCGGCTTCATTGCGCTGACCGATGCGGCACCGCTGATGATTGCCAAGGAAAAAGGCCTGTTCGAGAAATTCGGCATGCCCGATGTCGAGGTGCTCAAGCAGGCCTCGTGGGGCGCAACGCGCGACAATCTGGTGCTCGGCGGCGAAGCCAACGGCATTGACGGTGCCCATATCCTGACGCCGATGCCCTATTTGATGCACACCGGCAAGGTGACGCAGAACAAACAGCCGCTGCCGATGGCGATCGTGGCCCGGCTCAACTACGACTGCCAGGGCATTTCCGTCGCCCAGGAATATGCCGCCACCGGCGTCGGCCTCGATGCCTCAAAGCTGAAGGAAGCCTTCGCCGCCAAGAAGGCCGCGGGCAAGGAGGTCAAGGCCGCCATGACCTTCCCGGGCGGAACGCACGACCTCTGGCTGCGCTACTGGCTGGCTGCCGGCGGCATCGATCCCGACAAGGATGTCTCGACCATCGTCGTGCCGCCGCCGCAGATGGTCGCCAACATGAAGGTCGGCAACATGGACGTGTTCTGCGTCGGCGAGCCATGGAACGAGCAGCTCGTCCATCAGGGCGTCGGCTTCACCGCCGCCACCACCGGCGAACTGTGGAAGGGCCATCCGGAAAAGGCGCTCGGCCTGCGCGCCGCCTTCATCGACAAATATCCGAACGCCACCAAGGCGATCCTGATGGCCGTCATGGAGGCCCAGCAATGGTGCGAGGCAAAAGAAAACAAGGACGAGATGGCCGCCATCATCGGCAAGCGGCAGTGGATGAACGTGCCGACCGCCGACATCATCGGCCGCCTCAAGGGCGACATCAACTACGGCAATGGCCGCGTCGCCAACGGCACCGATCTCTACATGAAGTTCTGGCAGGGCGGCGTGTCCTATCCCTTCAAGAGCCACGACAGCTGGTTCCTCGCCGAGAACATCCGCTGGGGCAAGTTCGCGCCGACCACCGACATCAAAGCACTGGTCGGCCAGGTCAACCGTGAGGATCTGTGGCGCGAGGCGGCCAAGGATCTTGGTGTCGCCGCGGCCGATATTCCGGCGTCTTCGTCGCGCGGCACCGAAACCTTCTTCGACGGCAAGATCTTCGATCCGGAGAATCCGTCGGCCTATCTCGACAGCCTGAAGATCAAGGCGTCGGCCTGAGCCCGACATAGATGCGCGACAGTGCGTTGGCAACGCCGCCCGTTGTGCATGTGCTGCCAAGGAGTTTTCGAGAAATGTCTATCCAAGCCATCGAGGACAGCAAGGTGAAGCCGTTCCCCGCGCCGGCCAAGCCCGCCGAGGTCATCGCTTTCACCGCCAGGGCGCGGCGCCGCTTCGACCCGGCCGCGATCGCCGGCAAGCTGGCCAGCACGCTGGTGCCGCCGGTCATTGTCATCACCATCATGCTCGTCGTCTGGCAGGTCGCCTGTTCGTCGCCCACAGCCAGCCTGCCACCGCCAAGCCAGGTGTGGAACGAGGCCTATGACCTGATCGCCCATCCGTTCTTCGACAACGGCCCGCAGGATATCGGGCTCGCCTGGCGGGTGCTGATCTCGCTGCAGCGCGTCGCCGTCGGCTTCGGCCTTGCGGCGATCGTCGGCGTTGCGCTCGGCGCGCTTGTCGGTCAGTCGATCTGGGCGATGCGCGGCCTCGATCCGGTGTTCCAGATCCTGCGCACGGTGCCGCCGCTCGCCTGGCTGCCGCTGTCGCTGGCGGCGTTCCGCGATTCCAGCCCGTCGGCGATCTTCGTCATCTTCATCACCTCGATCTGGCCCATCATCATCAACACCGCGGTCGGCGTCCGCAACATCCCTGAGGACTACCGCAACGTCTCCCGCATCCTCAGGCTCAACCAGTTCGAATTCTTCGTGAAGATCATGGTGCCGGCAGCTGCACCTTACATTTTCACCGGCCTGCGCATCGGCATCGGTCTGTCCTGGCTCGCCATCGTCGCCGCCGAAATGCTGACCGGCGGCGTCGGCATCGGCTTCTTCATCTGGGACGCGTGGAACTCATCGCGGCTGCCCGACATCATCGTCGCGCTCGCCTATATCGGCGTCACCGGCTTCTGCCTCGACCGCCTGGTCGCGGCGGTCGGCGTCTTCGTCACCCGCGGCACAACGGCAAAGTGAGGAGAGGGACGATGACGGCCTATCTGAAACTCGACCACATCGACAAATCCTTCGCCCGCGGCAGCCAGGTCAGCGACGTGCTGAAGGACATCCGGCTGACCATCGACAAAGGTGAATTCGTCTCGATCATCGGCCATTCAGGCTGCGGCAAGTCGACCTTGCTCAACCTGATCGCCGGCCTGACCAAGGTCTCGGCCGGCGCCGTGCTGCTCGAGGACAAGGAAGTCGACAGCCCTGGCCCGGAACGCGCCGTGGTGTTCCAGAATCACTCGCTGCTGCCCTGGCTCACCGTCTACGAGAACATCAATTTGGCAGTCACGAAGGTCTTTGGCCGGAGCAAGAGCCGGGCCCAGCGGCATGAATGGATCATGCGCAATCTCGATCTCGTGCAGATGGCGCATGCCAAGGACAAACGTCCGGCCGAGATTTCGGGTGGCATGAAGCAGCGCGTCGGCATCGCCCGGGCGCTGGCCATGGAGCCGAAGATCCTGCTGCTCGACGAGCCCTTCGGCGCGCTCGACGCGCTGACGCGCGCCCATCTTCAGGACGCGGTGATGGATATCCATTCGAGGCTCGGTTCGACGACCGTCATGATCACCCACGATGTCGACGAGGCGGTGCTGTTGTCCGATCGCATCGTCATGATGACCAACGGCCCGGCGGCCACCATCGGCGAGGTTCTTCCCGTGCCGCTGGCCCGGCCGCGTCGGCGCATCGAGCTTTCCTCCGACCGCACCTTCCTGCGCTGCCGCGAGGCGGTGCTGAAATTCCTCTACGAACGCCACCGCTTCGTCGAAGCCGCGGAGTAAGGCAATAACCGGAAAACTCGTCATCATCATTGGCAATCTGCATCGGCAATGGGCAATCTACCGCATTGCACAAATATTATGCTGCTGTGCAAGGCATTCTGACTAATCTTTGATCCGCTGCCGAGCTTGGTCAAAAGTCGCGCGGCTGCGGTTCACATTGGTTTCATTCGATAATTCAGAGCGCTGTCGAATTGGCACGCTTCCTGCTTTTCAACATGTAGGTCCGCAAGGGCCAAGTGACACGGCGTCCAATGGCGGGCGCCACAGGCAAAGCTGCCGCTCAGGTCCACACGCGCTCCCGGAACTCCGGACGCGAAGACCTGGCCGGCGGCTTTTTTGTTTTGACGCAATCGACGGCGCTGGTCCCAAGCGGCGCCCAACCGGAGACGACGATGACGAAACGGATCGGAACTGGCGCGTCCCTCGCGGACTTCACGCGCCGCGATTTTCTCGCCGTCAGCGCGCTGCGGGCGATGCCGCGCCGCTGACAGTCGCGAACGAACAGCACAAGGGCGGTGCTTCCCACGCCGCTAACCGGAGCCAGAAAATGACCGCAAATCTCCCAGCCGCGCCCAGCCAGGACAGTGCTCCCCGGCAGGCGCTTGTCATGTCCACCATCGCCTTCACCGTCTGCTTCGCGGTGTGGACGATCTTTTCAATCATCGGCGTGCGCATAAAGCAGGAGCTGGGGCTGAACGAGACGGAGTTCGGCCTGCTCGTCGGCACGCCGATCCTCACCGGCTCGCTCGTGCGTATGGTGCTCGGTGTCTGGACCGACCGTTTTGGCGGACGGCTGGTATACACCGCGACCATGCTTGCGGCGGCGGTCGCGACCTTTCTGCTCGCTTTTGCGCACACCTACGGGCAGATGCTGGTCGCTGCGCTGGGCGTCGGGCTCGCTGGCGGTTCCTTCGCCGTTGGTGTCGCCTATGTCTCGCGCTTCTTCCCGGCCGGCAAGCAGGGCACGGCGCTTGGCATTTTCGGTGTCGGCAATGTCGGCGCCGCGGTCACCAAGTTCCTGGCACCGTTCGTGCTTCTCTCCTGGGGCTGGCAGTCGGTCGCGCTGATCTGGGCGGCAGCACTCGTCGTCATGGCCGCCGTCTTCTGGTTCACGACCGGCGACGATCCGGTCATCCGCGAGCGCCGCGCCGGCAAGGCCGCGCCCTCGAGAAGCTTCTGGCAGGAATTCGCGCCGCTCAAGAACCTGCAGGTCTGGCGCTTCGCCTTCTATTATTTCTTCGCCTTCGGTGCATTCGTGGCGCTCTCGCTATGGCTGCCCCGCTACCTGATCGGCGTCTACGGCTTCGGGCTTGCGACCGCCGGTATGATCGGCGCGGCCTATTCAATTCCGGCAAGTATTTTCCGCGCCTATGGCGGCGTGCTTTCCGACCGGATCGGCGCCCGCACCGTGCTCTACTGGACCTTCGCTGTCAGTGCCGCCGCGACTCTCGTTCTGTCTCTCCCCTCGGCAGACTACGTCGTGCGCGGTGTCAGCGGGCCGATCGCCTTCCATTTCGAGGTCGGCCCGCTCGCCTTCATAGCCGTTGCCTGTGTGCTCGGCTTCTTCATGAGCCTTGGCAAGGCTGCCGTCTACAAGCACATCCCGGCTTACTATCCGCAGAGTGTCGGCGCGGTCGGCGGCGTTGTCGGCATGATTGGCGGGCTCGGCGGCTTTATCCTGCCAATCGTCTTCGGCGCGCTCAACGACCTCACCGGCGTCTGGTCGAGCTGCTTCATGCTGCTCTTCGTCATCGTCGCCACCTGCTTTGCCTGGATGCATTTTTCCATCCGGCGGATGGAGCGCACGGCGTCTGACGAAGCTTCAGGCCTTTCCTACGCGGCTGAGTGAGACCGGAGTGGATCAGGACATGACCGAGAAACTCGTTATCATTGGCAACGGCATGGCCCCCGGGCGCATGCTGGAGCACCTCCTGGAAAAGGCGCCTGGGCGCTACCAGGTCACCATCTTCAACGCCGAGCCGCGCGTGAACTACGACCGCATCATGCTGTCGCCGGTTCTGTCGGGCGAAAAGGCCTATGAAGAGATCATCATCCATGGCGACGGCTGGTACATCAAGCACGGCATCACCCTCTACAAGGGCCACAAGATCGTCGCCATCGACCGGCAGGCAAAGACCGTCACCTCCGATCATGGCGTGACCGAGCCCTATGACAAACTCGTCATCGCCACCGGCTCGGTGCCGTTTATCATTCCGGTGCCGGGCCATGACCTGCCGGGCGTGCTCACGTATCGCGATCTGGACGACGTCCGGGCCATGATGCTTGCCGCCCAGTCGCGGGCCAAGGCTGTGGTCATTGGCGGCGGCCTGCTCGGGCTCGAGGCAGCAGCGGGCTTGAATGCGCAAGGCATGGACGTCACCGTGCTGCATGTCATGCCGACGCTGATGGAGCGTCAGCTCGATCCGGCCGCCGGATATCTCCTGCAGCGCGCCGTCGAGCAGCGCGGCATCAAGGTCATCACCAAGGCCAACACCCAGGCGATCACCGGCAACGGCAAGGTCGAGCGGGTGGAACTTGCCGACGGCACTGTCATTCCCGCAACGCTCGTCGTCATGGCGGTGGGCATCAGGCCGAACGCGGTCCTGGCAAAAGAAGCCGGCATTGCGGTCAATCGCGGCATCGTCGTTGACGCCGGCATGCGCAGCAATGATCCCGATATCTACGCAATCGGCGAATGCGCCGAGGTCAACGGCCAGGTCTACGGACTGGTCGCGCCGCTCTACGAGATGGCGCGCGTCGCCGCCAGCCATCTGGCCGGCAACGAGGCGGCGGCTTTCGTCCATATGGACACGCCGACCAAGCTCAAGGTCACCGGCATCGAGCTGTTCTCGCTCGGCGACTTCGCCGAGGGCGATGACCGCCAGGAGATCGTGCTGCGCGATGCGGCGGCCGGCGTCTACAAGCGCCTGGTGCTCAAGGACGACCGCATCATCGGCACAGTGCTCTACGGCGAGACGGCCGACGGCGCCTGGTTCAACGACCTCAAGAAGAAGCAGACCGATATATCCGAGATGCGCGATACGCTCATCTTCGGCCAGTCCTACCAGGGAGGCGCCCCCCTGGACCCTATGGCGGCCGTTGCAGCCTTGCCGGATGATGCGGAAATCTGCGGTTGCAACGGCGTATGCAAGGGAAAGATCACCGGCGCGATCACGGCCAAGGGCCTGACCTCGCTCGACGAGGTGCGCGCGCACACCAAGGCGTCTGCCTCCTGCGGCTCCTGCACCGGGCTGGTCGAAAAGCTGATGGTGCTGACCATCGGCGACAAATACAACCCCGCGGCGGTCCAGCCGATGTGCAGCTGCACCGCGCTTGGCCATGACGAGGTCCGCCGGCTGATCAAGGCCAAGGGCTTGAAGACCATTCCCGCCGTCATGCAGGAACTGGAGTGGAAGACCTCCTGCGGCTGCGCCAAATGCCGGCCGGCGCTCAACTATTATCTCGTCTGCGACTGGCCCGACGAATACGCCGACGATTACCAGTCGCGCTTCATCAACGAGCGCGTCCACGCCAACATCCAGAAGGACGGCACCTATTCGGTGGTTCCGCGCATGTGGGGCGGCGTCACCAACGCCGCCGAATTGCGCGCCATCGCCGATGTCGTCGACAAGTTCGAGATTCCGATGGTCAAGGTCACCGGCGGCCAGCGCATCGACATGCTCGGCATCCGCAAGGAAGACCTGCCGGCGGTATGGGCCGATCTCGGCCAGGCCGGCTTCGTCTCCGGCCACGCCTATGCCAAAGGGCTGCGCACGGTGAAGACCTGCGTCGGCTCGGACTGGTGCCGCTTCGGCACGCAGGATTCGACCGGCTTGGGCATCCGTATAGAAAAATTCATGTGGGGCTCGTGGACCCCGGCCAAGGTCAAGATGGCGGTGTCGGGCTGTCCGCGAAACTGTGCTGAGGCGACCTGCAAGGATGTCGGCGTGATCTGCGTCGATAGCGGCTACGAGATCCATTTCGCCGGCGCCGCCGGTCTCGACATCAAGGGCACCGAAGTGCTCGGCCTGGTCAAGACCGAGGACGAGGCGCTGGAGCATATCGTGGCGTTGACGCAGATGTATCGCGAGCAGGGCCGCTATCTCGAGCGTATCTACAAATGGGCCAAGCGCGTCGGCATAGCTGAGATCAAGCGTCAGATCATGGACGATGGCGAGAAGCGCAAAGCCTATTTCGAGCGCTTCGTCTTTTCGCAGAAATTCGCCCAGGTCGACCCATGGTCGGAACGTGCTTCCGGCAAGGACAAGCATGAATTCCGGCCGATGGCTTCGGTCGGCTTTGCCCAGGCGGCGGAGTAGGCGCGTGTTCCCGAAAAGTGGAATGCGGTTTTCGGACAAGAACACGCGCAAAAGAGGAATGGCCACATGAATTGGGTATCGATCGGCACGCTCTCGGACATTCCGCGTCGCGGCGCGCGCTGCGTCGCCACGCCCGAAGGCAAGATCGCCGTCTTCCGCACGGCCGACGATCAAGTCTTCGCCATCGACGACCATTGCCCGCACAAAGGTGGGCCGCTCAGCCAGGGCATCGTCCATGGCACGGCGGTGACCTGTCCCTTGCACAATTGGGTGATCTCGCTGGAGACAGGCAAGGCGCTCGGCGCGGACGAGGGCGCGGTGCGCACCATTGCCGTGCGGATCGACGGCGAGCGGCTGTTCATTGCGCTGGAAGCGCTGGCCAGCCGCGCGGCGTGAACCATGCAGATTGATGAAGCGCGCGAGGTGAGGACCACCTGCCCCTATTGCGGGGTGGGTTGCGGCGTGCTGGCGAAGGTCGCCGCGGACGGTGAAATAACCGTTCGCGGCGACCCGGACCACCCGGCGAATTTCGGCCGGCTCTGCTCCAAAGGCTCGGCGCTAGCTGAGACCATCGACCTCGACGGCAGGTTGCTACACCCGGAGATCCACGGTCGCCGCACCGACTGGGACGAAGCGCTCGACCTTGTCGCTTCGACCTTCTCGCAAACCATTGCCGAACACGGCCCCGGCTCGGTCGCCTTTTATGTTTCCGGCCAGTTGCTGACCGAGGACTATTACGTCGCCAACAAGCTGATGAAAGGCTTTATCGGCTCGGCCAATATCGACACCAATTCGCGTCTGTGCATGGCCTCGTCGGTCGCCGGCCACCGCCGCGCCTTTGGCTCGGACACCGTTCCGGGAAATTACGAGGATCTGGAACTTGCCGACCTGATCGTGCTGGTCGGCTCCAATCTCGCCTGGTGCCATCCGGTACTCTACCAGCGCATTGCCGCCGCCCGGGAAAAGCGGCCCGAGATGAAGGTGGTGCTGATCGACCCCCGCCGCACCATGACCTCAGACATCGCCGACATGCATCTGGCGATCGCGCCCGATGGCGACGTCGCTTTGTTCACCGGGCTGCTCGCCTATCTCGGCCAGCACAACGCGCTGGACCGCACCTATATCACGGCGCACACGACCGGCTTCGGGCAAGCGCTTTTCGCCGCCTCGGCGCTCGATCTTGCCGGCATCGCGGCTGCCACGGGTCTCAGTGAGGACGAACTGGCCCGCTTCTACAGCCTGTTTGCCGCGACGGCGAAGGCGGTGACCGTCTACAGCCAAGGCGTGAACCAGTCGTCTTCGGGCACCGACAAGGTCAACGCCATCATCAACTGCCATCTAGGCACCGGCCGCATAGGCAAGCCCGGCGCCGGGCCGTTCTCGGTGACCGGCCAGCCCAACGCCATGGGCGGCCGTGAGGTCGGCGGCATGGCCAACATGCTGGCCGCCCACATGGAGATCGAAAACCCCGGGCACCGCGAACGCGTGCAGCGCTTCTGGAATGCCCCAACCGTCGCCGAAAAACCCGGCCTGAAAGCGGTCGAGATGTTCCAAGCGGTGGCCGACGGACGCATCAAGGCGCTGTGGATCATGGCCACCAACCCGGTCGATTCGATGCCGGATGCCGATGCCGTCGAAGCGGCGATCAAGGCCTGCCCGTTTGTTGTGGTCTCGGACGTGCTGGGCGAGACCGACACGGTCCGCCACGCCCATGTCCGGCTGCCGGCCACCGCATGGGGCGAAAAGGATGGCACCGTCACCAATTCGGAGCGCCGCATCTCGCGCCAGCGGGCTTTTTTGGCCAGGCCCGGCGAGGCAAGGCCAGATTGGTGGATCATCGCTGAAGTCGCCAAGCGGATGGGCTTCGGCGAGGCTTTTTCGCATGTGTCGCCGGCCGACATCTTCGCCGAGCATGCCGCGTTGTCGGGCTTCGAGAATGATGGCGTTCGCGATTTTGATATAGGCGCGTACGCCGGGATTGATGCAGGGACGTATGAGGAGTTGGCGCCATTCCAATGGCCAGCGCCGAGCCAAGGCACCCCCCTCTGGCCTGCCGGCCATCTCCCCCTCAAGGGGAGAGATTGGATGTCGCCACCGGTTTCGCCAATCGTTGCCATTGCTGAAAAGGCGGTGCCGGCAAAGCCGCCAATCTCCCCCCTTGAGGGGGAGATGGCCGGCAGGCCAGAGGGGGGTGTTCAGGCTGGACATAGCTCAGCCAGCACCCGCTTCTTCGCCAACGGCAATTTCTACACGCCCGACGGCAAGGCGCGCTTCATTGCCATCCGCCCAGCCGCACAAACCCGCACCAACCCGGACTACCCGCTCGTCCTCAACACCGGGCGCGTCCGCGACCATTGGCACACCATGACGCGGACCGGCAAGAGCCCGCGCCTGTCGCAGCACATGGCCGAACCGTTCGTCGAAATCCACCCGGCGGATGCGCAGCACTACGGCATCGGCGATGCCGATATTGTGCGCGTCTCGACAGCTTATGGCGAGGTCGTGGTCCGCGCGCTGGTGACAGGGCGCCAACGCCAAGGCTCTGTGTTCGTGCCGATGCACTGGACCGATCAGTTTTCCGCGCGCGCGCGCGTCGATGCCCTGGTCGCGCCGACGACTGATGCGATTTCAGGCCAGCCGGCTTCAAAGAACGTTGCCGCCCGAATCGAGCGGTTCGCCGCCACGGCCTTCGGCTTCGCGGTGCTTGCGGAACGGCCCGCATCCATCGACGCCGATTATTGGAGCCTCGCCCGCTGCCCCGCCGGCTGGCGCCTTGAAATTGCGCTGCAGGACAGCCGCGACTGGACCGGGTTTGCCGCCGCGCTGTTCGGCCCGGAAGGCGAGGCGCTCGCCTATCACGACATCGCCGGCGGGCACCATCGCTTCGCCCGTTTCGCGGGCGGTCGGCTGGTCGGCGCGCTCTATCTTGCGCCTACCCCGGTAGCGGTGTCGCGCGGCTGGGCGGCCGAACAACTGGGTGCCGACCATGCCGATCGGCAGGCGCGGCTGGCGATCGTCGCCGGCAGGCCTGGCGGCAAGAGCGTCGACCGCGGCGCCACCGTCTGCGCCTGTTTCGGGGTCGGTGCCAACCAGATCGCGGAAGCGGTGCGCGGCGGCTGCACCAGCGTCGCGGCAATCGGCGCCGCCCTTCACGCCGGCACCAATTGCGGCTCCTGCCGCGCCGAGATCAAGACCATTATCGACGGGCGGCGTCTGCAAGCTGCAGAGTGAATGCGCCGAGGAACTCTGCCGCGCCGCTGCATGATGCTTACTAGCAATTTACAAACCATAGGCTACCACCGTTCTGACTTCGATTCGTTCGGAACGGGAGCCCCATGAGTAAAGCCCTGACCTCATTCGCGCTTGCGGCCGTGCTGACGGCTTTGCTGATGGCGCTCAGCCTGGCGGTGGCCAGGCATGGCTATCCCTATGGCGCGATCGGCGCCAAGCGCTTGAGTGACGTCGCCGATGCAGGGGCATTCATTCCGCTCGCGGCGGTCTACTTCCTCAGCGCACTGCTGATGATGGTTCTGCCGATCAGGCTCGCCGGCATCGTCCTGACGCATGCCGCCGATGCAATCTTCTGGACGGTCATCGTGTTGTTCGCGGTCATCGTTGGATGTCTCGCCGCCAGATTTGCTTTCGGTCAGCACGATGTGCTCTCGGCACTGCTGAACTGGCGGTTCCTGTTTGTCGCAGCCATCGTCGGATGCCATCTCTTCATCAACGAACTGCGGCGCAACATCCTGTTGAGAAGCCTGTTCTTCGTCGTCTTCGCCGCTGCGACACTGGCCTGCCTGTTTTGGTCCTTCACGATCTGAGCATGTGCGACCGTCGGGACAGACGGCTTAATTCTTGTCGACCGGCTTTGAGCGCATTCGCGAAACGGTCTCACGCTCGGCCCGCTTCGAACGCATCGGCGGCAGGCCGCGGTCGACCAGGTCCATGTCTTCCAGCACCATGTCGCCCATCCGCTTGAAAGCGATGTCGAGTGCGCCGGCCCGGTGGGCGGAGCGCAGGAACCCCGGCAATGTGCGGACCGGGTGATCTTGGGCCAGCGGCTCCTCAGGAAAAACATCACTGGCGGCGACGATGTGGCCGCTGCGGACAGCATCCATCAGTGCCGGAAAATCGACCACGCCAGCCCGGCTGAGTAGGATGAAAGCGGATCCCTCGCGCATCCTGGCAAAGGCTTCGGCGCCGAGGAAACCCTGGTTTTCGCTGGTCACCGAAGTGACGACGAAGACGAAATCGCTGCTCGACAGGACTTCATCGAGCGAAGCCGGCTCAACGCCGTTCTCGATCAGGATCGACGGCGGCAGCCACGGGTCGAAGACTTTTGTCCGCGTGCGAAAACCCGTCAAAAGCCGGTTGAGCGCGCGGCCGAGATCGCCGAAGCCGATGATGCCGACATCCGCGCCGGAAAGAAGCCGCGCCGTCCGGTTGCCGTCGCCGCCCCACAATTCCTTGCCTTGACGAAAAGCGAGGTCGGCATCGACGATGTCGCGGGCAAGGTTGAGCGCCATGGCAAGGCCGAGCTCGGCCACCGGTTCGGCAAAGACCAGCCCAGTGGTGACGACATGGATGCCGCGCGAAAACAGCGTCTCATATGGCATGTTGTTGATGAGGTTGCTCTCGACATTGAAGATGCAGCGCAGCGCCTTCATTTTTTCCAGTGTCTCTGGCGCGATCGGCGGCTGGCCGACAATGTAGCGCGCCTCGCCAAGGATATCGGCCGGCAGCGCCGCGACACCTTCGGGCGATGTTTCGACGATGCGGTATTTCGACCGAAATTTCGTCAGCGCAGCCGGCGTGAAGATCAGGTCGAGCGTGCGTGGATGGGGTGCGCTGATCACCAGCGGCAACGCGTTGTCGGACATGATACTTTTCCTCCCGTGCGATCCACGACGCACCATACTGGAATCATCTTTTCCAGCCCGACCCCTATCACATGCCTGTCGAGGAGGAGAAGTTTGCCCGCCTTTCGGCCTTGCGGTGTGGCGGTCGGTGGTCCAGATAGACGGCGATCGAAGGACGACAAGGAAGACAGCGACATGATCCCGTTTCGAAAGAACCTCATCGATGGCGAGTGGGTGGGCGATGCCGGCTCCCGCAATATCAACCCGTCCAATCTCGACGACGTGGTCGGCGAATATGCATCGGGAGGCGCCGAGCACGCCCGGCAGGCCATCGCGGCGGCGAAGGCGGCATTTCCGGCATGGTCCCGATCGGGCCTGCTGGCACGCCACGCGGTGCTGAGGAAGGCGTCGGACGAGATCACCGCGCGGAAAGATGAAATCGGCCGGGCCTTGGCGCGCGAGGAAGGCAAGACGCTGGTCGAGGGCATTGGCGAGACTGTGCGGGCTGCCCAGATATTCGACTTCTTCGCCGGCGAGACGCTACGCCTGTCGGGCGAGCTGGTGCCAAGCGTGCGGCCCGGCGTCGGCGTCGAGATCACCCGCGAAGCGGTCGGCGTCGTCGGCATCATCACGCCGTGGAATTTCCCGATCGCCATTCCGGCCTGGAAAATCGCTCCGGCGCTGGCCTACGGCAACACTATCGTCTTCAAGCCGGCGGAACTCGTTCCGGAGAGCGCCTGGACAATTGTCGACATCCTGCACCGCGCCGGACTGCCCAACGGCGTGCTCAACCTGGTGATGGGCAAAGGTTCGGTGGTCGGCCAGGCCATGCTCGACAGCCCTGATCTCAACGCCATCACCTTCACCGGCTCGGTCGGCACCGGCAAGCGCGTGGCCGCCGCCAGCGTCGAGCACATGCGCAAGTTCCAGCTCGAAATGGGCGGCAAGAACCCGCTTGTCGTGCTCGATGATGCCGACCTTGCCGTCGCCGTCGACTGCGCGGTCAACGGCGCCTACTTCTCGACCGGCCAGCGCTGCACGGCGTCGTCCCGCCTGGTGGTGACGGACGGCATCCATGACCGCTTCGTCGAGGCGATGAAAGATCGCCTGGGCAAGCTGGTCATCGGCGACGCTCTCGATGCCAAGACCCAGATCGGGCCGGTGGTCGACCAGAGCCAGCTCAAACAGGACGAGGACTATATCGCCATCGGACGTCGGGAAGGTGCCGATCTCGCTTTCGGCGGTGAGCGGCTCGATCGCGAAACCCGCGGCTTCTATTTGCAACCGGCGCTGTTCACCGAAACCACCAACGCCATGCGCATTTCCCGTGAGGAGATTTTCGGACCTGTCGCTAACGTCATCCGCGTCAAGAATTATGATGAGGCGCTGGCGGTGGCCAACGACACGCCGTTCGGGCTGACGTCCGGCATCTGCACCTCGAGCCTCAAGCATGCCACGCATTTCAAGCGCAATTCGGAAGCCGGCATGGTCATGGTCAACCTGCCGACGGCGGGCGTCGACTTCCACGTGCCCTTCGGCGGGCGCAAGGGGTCGAGCTATGGCCCACGCGAGCAGGGCCGCTACGCCGCGGAGTTCTACACGACCGTGAAGACCGCCTATACATTCGCTGGCTGATCACGGCGGCACTCATCCGGGACCAGCCAGGCAGGCGAGCAAATCGATGGCATCTGAAAATACGGACCTGACCTGGCTCAATCCGCCGCCGCACCACGAGTTCGGCGACAATACGGTGCATGTGCGGACCGGCAAGGAGACCGACTTCTGGCGAGAGACGTTCTACGGCTTCTGGCGTGACAATGGCCATTTCCTCTATCGTGAGGTCGAGGGCGATTTCAGCGCCGAAGTCACGGCCAAGGGGCACTATGAGGTGCTTTACGACCAAGCCGGGCTTATGGTCCGCCTGAGCGAGACCCATTGGATCAAGGCCGGCATCGAATACACCGACGGGCTGATGTATTTTTCCGTCGTCGTCACCAACGATGCCTCCGACTGGTCGCTGGCCAATATTCCGGCCGACCCGGACGGCGTCAGGATCCGCTTGACGCGTCATGCCGAGACGATCCGTGTCCAGTATCTGGACGCGACCGACAAACATTGGAAGCCGGTGCGGCTTGCCTATTTCCCGCCGTCGAAAACGGTCGATGTCGGCATGATGTGCTGCTCGCCGCAGCGCGAGGGCTTCGAGGTCACATTCAGCGACTTTTCGATCGGCCCGCCGATCTCGCGGCAGCTTCACGACTGAGGCGCCGCGATCCGGTCGGGCGGTTTGCGTCCGGCCGGCCTCAGTAGGTCGCCCGGCCGCCGGAGACGTCGAAGACGGCCGCCGTCGTGAACGAGCATTCCTCGGACGCGATCCAGCAAATCAGCGCCGCCACCTCCTCGACCTCGCCGAACCGCGCCATTGGTATTTTGGACAGCATGAAGTCGATGTGCTGCTGGCTCATCTGCTGGAAGATCGCGGTGCGCACGGCCGCCGGCGTGACGCAGTTCACCGTTACCCTGGTCTTGGCCAGTTCCTTGCCGAGCGATTTGGTCATGCCGATCACCGCGGCCTTGGAGGTGCTGTAGGCCGAGGCGTTCGGGTTTCCTTCCTTGCCGGCAATCGAGGCGATGTTGACGATCCTGCCGTAATTGCGTTCGAGCATATGCGGGACCAGCGCTTTGTTGCAGAAGAAGACGCCGTTGATGTTGATGTCGATGACCCGGCGCCAATCCTCTACGGAATACTCCCAGGTCGTCATGTTCGGTCCGGTGATGGCAGCGCTGGTGACAAGGACATCGACTGCGCCAATCGCTTCGATCGTCTCTCGGGCGGCGGCTTCGACCGCTATGGGGTCGGCGACGTCTAAGGTGACGCTGTGCAGGCCTGGAACAATGGCCTTGGCCTGCTCGATCTGGGCGGCATCGCGATCCCAGACCGAAACACGCCCGCCTTCCTTAGTGATCCTTTGCGCGACGGCAAGGCCGATGCCTGAGGCGCCGCCGGTGATAACAGCAGATCGTCCGGCAAATCGTCCCGCGAAACTCATCGGCATGTGGTCTTCCTCCCAATCGGCGGCGAATGTGAAGTCAACGGCGGACAAGTTCAAGCGCGGACTTGCAGCCTCCGAACAGCTTCGTGATGGGCCAGCACCAGGCAATTGAACGGCACTGCCTCCTGGCCAAATCGTCTCGTCCGGCATGGGAGAACTGCAGGAACGACTTCGCCCAGTTTGTCATCCGGGTGACATGCAGCGCCGGATGCGCTATATTGCACTGCACAATGCGAGCGCCTGCAGGCGAGGCTCCCATCGATCCAATGAATCGACCCATGAGCGGCCCATGAAATCGGCATTGAGCTGCAAGGGCGGAAAACCGATACCGAGATGAAGATTCCAAAATCTCTGTTGATCGATCCGGACAAGAACACGGTCTATGGCAGCTTTGCCGTTGCAGTCTCGATCTGGGCGTTCTCCTACTCGACCATTTTCGGCCAGGCCATGATCCTGGCCTATTATGCAGTCTGGCTGCCGCTCATCCTGGTCGACTACCGGAAAATATTAAGGCACGCTTCCAGCGCCTGGCTTCCGCTGGCGTTTGCAGCCTATGTCTGCTTCTCGGTGTTCTGGTCGGCAGCTCCCGGCACCACGGCAAGGACGGCCGTGCAATATTGTTCCCATATCGCATGCGCCTACATTGCCGCGCGCACGGTCAGCGTCCGGACCTTGACCATAGGCGCCCTAATAGGGATTTTCGTCGTCCTGCTCTACTCGCTCAAGGTCGCGAGTTATTCCTACGACGTTCTCGACGGGACATATAATTTCGTCGGCGCCTTCAGCTCCAAGAACCAGATCGGCTTTGTCGCATCGCTTGGCATCTATTTCTGCGTTGTCTACCTGGCCTTTCTCAGGCGCGGCCGCATAGGTTTTTTGTTGATTGTACCGATCGTCCTGCTGTCGGGCTATCTGCTGGTCGTGTCGCATTCGGCCACGTCGATGGCATCGACCCCGGCGGTTCTCGCCCTGGTCGCGCTGCTTTCCATGGGCAAGCTGCTTTCGCTCCGCCATCGCCGGGTGATTTTCGTGATCGGTGCAGGCGGGCTGGTCGCCTGCACCGTGGTTGCGCTGAATCTCGGGTTAATGGACTTTGTCCTTGGCCTCTTTGGCAAGGATTCGACGCTCACCGGACGGACCTACCTCTGGCAGCAGGGCTGGAATGCCGCGCAGCAATCGCCCATCCTCGGCGTCGGCTACGCGGCGTATTGGGTGCAGGGCTTCTCCGAGGCCGAGCGGCTGTGGAATGAATTCTACATCGCCGCCCGAAGCGGCTTCCACTTCCACAACACCTACATCGAGACCTTGGTGGAACTCGGCTTCGTCGGAGCGACACTGCTGTCGCTGATCATCCTGCGCACGCTCTGGGGGCACGTCTCGGCGCTGATATTCAGGACATGGCAAGCCGAGTCTGTGATTCTCGCCGGCGTCATGGTGCTTTTGTTCATCCGCTCCTTCGTCGAGGTCGAGACCCTCAATCCCTACATCATGGGATCGTTCCTGCTGTATTACAGCTACTTCAAGCTGGTGAAGGTGCCGTCCGTCGCCCGTTCCCGGTGGAGCGCCGCGAACCATCTCGAGGAACCGGACGCCGTGCGAGGCTAGAGCGGGCCGATCCGGGCTGTTCGTCGCCCAAAGGCCGCCTTGTTTTCTGATCCATAAAATACGAAGCCCAAAACCCCGCAGGCCGCCGCCTGCGAGGTGGGTGCTTCGCTCCGGTGGAAAGAAGCTACTGGATGGCCAGGGGCGCCGGTTTGACCTTGATCACGTCCCCGGGCAGTACCGGCGTGTCTTCGTCGGCGGTGATTTCGCTGGTCTTGCCGTCGACCACCCGCACCAGGGAAAACGACATGGCGGCTGGTTCGTTGTTGCCATAGAATTGCGGCATGGGGTTGCCCGACAGGGCTTCGGTCATCAAGCCTTTTTCCATATTCAGCTTCAGCGTCGCTTCGTTGAGGTCGGCTTCCGTCTGTTGCCGGTCGGTCGCGAGGGTGGAGTTCTGGGTGTTCTCCAGATCGATAGCGTCCTGAGTGGCCTTGCTGATCGACTGCTTGGCCGTGAGAATCGCCGTTTCGTAATCCAGTATCTGGCCTTCGAGGTCGGCGATGGTTTGCTGGGAATTCAAAACCCGGGTGTTGACGACCAGGCCTTTTTGCGCCAGCGAGCCGATACCGTTGAGCTGCTCCTTCGCCAGATCGACCTGCTTCTGCTGGTTGACGATCTTTTTCTGCAGCGAATCGATCTCGCTCTGCAGCAGCGCCTTCAAGTCGTCGAGCGCCTGCAAGCGTAGGTTGAGTTTCTTCTGGTCGGCCGCCAGGATCGCCGTCTCATCGGCAACGATGCTGGGCAGCTTCGGATCGTCGGCCACTTCTTTCGGCACTTCGAATGACGGTTTGTTCGCCAGTTCCGCTTCGATGCGGGCGCGCTTGACGATCAGCCTGACCTGTTGGTCTTGAAGTACGTCGAAATTGCCCTTGGCATTGATCAGGTCGCGGTCGTAGCGCTGCCCGCTCTCCGAGTTCCGCCGCGTTCCGCCGGCAATGCTCATCGCTTTCAGCACCGTCAGCCCAGGCACGCAAGGATACTGTCCGGGCGATTGCACCTCGCCAGAAATATAGAACGGCCGGTACTGCGCCATTTCGACGGAAGCCTCGGGCTTGTCAGCCAGGGCGAGCTTACGCTGTAGCGCCTCGCCGAGCGATGCCGCGATCTCCGAGGTCGTCTTGCCGGATGCGGGCATCTCGCCGACGAACGGCACCGACAAGGTTCCTGCCGGCCCGACCGTGTATTCTCCATTGATGGCCGACCAGTCACGGAACGTGCCTTCGACGGTCTGCCATTCCGCTACGCGGATGGTTAGCTTGTCTTGTGCTCCAAGCCGATAGTCATCGGCGAAGGCAAACTGCGGCAGGGCCAGCGACAGGCCGGTCGCCAGCGTGAGGCAAGTCGTCAAAAGTCGTACTCGCCGCATGCGTCTGGAGAGAATGCCGGTGCAAAAGATATCGATTATATCTGCTTTCAACTGAGCGTTTCCGATCTGGTTTGCCCCGCCCGATGCCTGAGTCCCGGGGCCTGAGTTCCGGGCTCGAATTCTGGACAGTCGCTCCTCGATGCACGGCCAGCAAGCGGCCGTCAGTAGCAGCCTCGCGACATCCAGACCGCAGGTACGGTCTTGATGATGATGCGAATGTCTTCGAACATCGACCAGTTCTCGACATAGTGTCGATCGAACGCGACGCGGCTGTCGTAGGAAACATCGTTGCGTCCGCTAACCTGCCAGAGCCCGGTCAGGCCGGGGCGCGATTTCAGGTAATAGACGGCCGAATTGCCATAGATCTCCAACTCATCGCGTACCACGGGACGAGGCCCAACCAGGCTCATATCCCCCTGCAGGATGTTGATGATCTGCGGCAACTCATCGAGGCTGAGCTTCCTCAGCACCGCTCCGACGCGCGTGATCCGCGGGTCGTTCTTCAACTTGCGGGTCGCTATCCATTCGGCGTTGGCCTCCGGATTCGCGGCGAGATAGGCAGCAAGCACCCGCTCGCCGTCTGGAACCATAGTGCGGAACTTGAGGCACGGAAAAATCCGTCCTCCGCGGCCGATCCGGCTATGACCATAGAAAATCGGCCCGCCATCGGAAAACCTGACAAGCAGCGCTATCATCACGAACAGCGGGCTGAGAGCGATCAGGCCGATCAGCGAACCGGCAATATCGAAGCTGCGTTTGAGCAGGCCGCCGATCGGCGGCGGAAAATCGACGCCGGCCTGCGAAAAATCCGCGTCGGCCGGCTTGGCTACGTCCCTCATGCGTAAACTCCATACGTTGAACGGATGGTTTAGCGCACGATACCAAAAAAATGCTGCAGCGCAACACACAATTTCCCAGCCGGCTGTAATAGTCGCGTCATGAACTGACTAAATAATGAACCCGTCCTGCACAAAATTTTGCCTTTATGTCGCAAAGGCGACAGATTATGGGCAATTTTGGAAAATCTAGTCCAATTTTGGGGCTGATTTTGGGCGAATCGCTCTTTATACCCGGTTGTGGAGCTTTGCCGTCACTTAGAAGTTCAAAATATCGACTGATGTTATGATAAGATACTGGTCAATATTATAAATCTTACTGGAGCGAGTCGATATCCGTCAATCAGTGGTGATGCCGACGTGTGCATTGCACCATGGCAGAGGCGATCCTGAGGATTCGCTTAAAATTATTCCGTAGCTGCCCTTGCCGCCTATTGCTCGCCTCAATAGAGTTGCAAATTGTTTCTGTCGGAGTATGGACAGATTGGGCAAGGCCGGAAGCAACCGGCCAGAAGCGGGCAACCTAAACAAGCTCGCAGAGTTTAAGGGAGGTGCTCGGGGTGGGCTTGTCGACATTTTTTCCCGAGCCGGTTGATGGGCTATCGGGTATGTCACTGCCAAAGTTCATTATCGGAATGTGTTTTGCGCTGGCGATCGTGGTCGTCTGGTCCTATTTGGGCGGCGCCTCGCTCGGCACGACGCTTTTTCGCGTCATCGGCTGCGCCATAGTCATCCAACTCGGTTATTTTCTGCTGGTCTTTGCCATGGTCGCAAGAAATGCCCCGACCTCGGCCGACAAAATTCGCGACGCAGAACGAAAGCTGAGTTCGAACGAAGCGGCCGAAGGCGAGAAATTAAGCGCCAGGAGAGGCCTTCACTGATTTCGGGCGTTGGCCTCCAGCAACACGCCGCAAGTCGGCATCCCGTTTCTTCAATTCCTCGATGCTCCCGGCCTCCACCAAGCGGCCGCTCTCCATCGCCACGACCTACTCGGCAGTGACTGGTTGGCCAACTGAGCGCGCCAGTGGCTTGATCCGGGCCGTGCAGGAGCGGCTCTGCCAAGCGGCGCCTTTCGGGAGCTATCCCGATTGCGGCTCGCCGCCTGCCCAGCCGCGTCATGACACCCAGCCAAATGAAAAACTGGACGGCGCCGATGATTTTGGCGATGCTTGCTTCGCACTTGCAGCATAGGCATTTGGGCCGATGCATGTCAGACGGGCGGTGAGGCATTGAGCGGGGAGGGCGAGGAAATCCGCAACGATTTCTGCAATCGAGAGGCATGTCCATGACATCATCCCAAGTCTGCGTGATCATCGCTGCCCGTAACGCGGCGCGGACAATCCCGGCTGCCATTGCATCGGCATTGCGCGAGCCGGAGGTTGCGGAAGTCGTCGTCGTCGACGACGCGTCCACCGACGATACCGCGAAAGTCGCCCATGCAGCCGACGACGGCACGGGCCGTCTTTCCGTCATCCGCTTCGACGTCAATCGCGGCCCCTCCTTTGCCCGCAACGCCGCGATAGCCGGTTCCAGGTCGCCGTTCATCAGCATCCTGGACGCTGATGATTTCTTTTTCGAAGGCAGGTTTCACAGACTGTTCGCCAGCACCGATTGGGATTTCGCGGCAGACAACATCATGCTTGTCAGGGATGACGCGGCAACCGACGTCTCGAAAATCGTCGCTCCACCGTTTTCGCCCGAGCCGGAATTCCTCGATTTCGAGGGTTTCATCGACGCCAACATCTCCAGGCGCCGTGTGCAACGAGGGGAACTGGGCTTCCTCAAACCCGTGATCAGCCGCGCCTTCCTCGATCGGCATGAGCTGCGCTACGACGAGAAGCTGCGCCTTGGCGAAGACTATGAACTCTATGCGCGCGCGGTTGCGCATGGCGCGCGCTTCAAGGTCATCAAATCCTGTGGCTACGGCGCGATCGTGCGCGCCGATTCGCTGAGCGGACGGCACAACACCCAGGATCTGAAGCATCTGGCCGATGCCGACCTGGCACTGCTTGCGATCGACAGTTTGCCGGAGGCATCGAAGGCTGCGCTGAGAAGGCACGAGCGGCACATTCGCGACAAATACCGGTTGCGGAAGTTCTTAGACGTGAAGACTGAGCGCGGGCTGGCGCCGGCTGTGGCCTATGCCTTGGCCGGCTCGTCCAACCTCACGGCCGTCGTCCGCGGCGTTGCCTCCGACAAGCTGGATGCGCTGTTTCGCCGCGCTGGCTTCGCCGCTAAGCGTCAGCATGTGCCGCCGCTGCGCTTCCTCATGGCCGGAACCAGCACAGCCGGCGAAAGCTAGGCTCGTCAACGTGGCGATCGCCTTACCTCGGTCGGCTCGCACCATTTCGACGCGATTTATGAGTTTACGATCTAGGTGGTTGCCTATGCGCGCGGGGAATGGCAATCTATGTTGCGGTGCAGCAATTTTGGACGGCCAACCGAACTGGCCCGAGACATCCCCTGTCAGAGGAGCTGGACGATGCGAGAAATGTCTTTTGAACGTGGACGGGCGCCAAGGCCGGTCATCATCTCGACGATGATGGGGCGCTGACTGCATGGCCTCGATCTTTCGCTTCCGATCGAGAGATCCGGCGCGCGACACGCAGACCGACACCGCGCGACTCGATCGCTTGGCGAAGCTGCTGGACCAGATCGCGGCCGAGGTCGAGGCGGAGAAGAACGGACTTGAGAACCGCTACAGGACAACGGCCACCAATGCCGCCTTCCTGGTCGAGGCCATGGAAAACGGGGCGGTCTCCTCCCGCAGGTCTTCCGAAGTTGGCGAACTGACCAGGTCGATCCTGAATTGCGAGCGGCGCATCGCTGCGCTCTCGCGCCAGAAGCAGATGATGAAGGATCTCCGTCATTCGCTGGATGAAATCTTCGAGGAGGATCGGCAGAACGGCCCAGACATAAGGACCGATTTTGTGAAACCCGCCGGTCCCGGCACAGGTTGAGCGAATATCCCGGAGTCGGCGCAATGGTTTTGGGCACGCTACACGGAGCCTAGGAGCGACAGAGGTCAAGATTAGCTTGTTTCGTCACGGTTCGAACGATCGCTTTGGGGGCGCACAGCACAAAGGTGAGTTTGATATGAACGCAGATCCTAAAAGCACGTCCACCCCGGCAACCGGCGGCACCCCGTTCACGCGCCCGATCCCAGGCAAGCTGCGGCGGCTCCGTTCAGACGGCGCGTTTCTGCTGATCGTTCTCGGCAGCCTGGTTGCGGGCCTGGTGCCCGTCCGCGCCCAGGATCTCCCAACCGCGCCGTCCTTTGTCGATGATTTCACCAGCCTCAGTCGCGCGCGCTGGTACATTTCCGACGGCTGGACGAACGGCAAGCATCAGAACTGCACCTGGTCCAAAAGCCTGATCGGCCTTTCCGACGGCATGCTGACGCTCGGTTTCGAGAAGCGCAAGCTGAAGGATCGCGAATTCGCCTGCGCCGAGATCCAGACCAAGCAGCGCTTCGGCTACGGCACCTACGAGGCGCGGATGAAGACCGACACGGGCTCCGGCATCAACGCGGCATTCTTCAGCTTCGTCGGCGATGCCGACAAGCAGCCGCATGATGAAATCGACTTCGAGGTGCTGACCAAGGACACGTCCAAGGTCCAGGTCAACGCCTACATAGCCGGCAAGGGCAAGAACGAGAAGCTGGTCGACGTCGCCGGGGGCACCGACAAGGCCTTCAACGACTACGCCTTCGTCTGGGAAAAGGACCGGCTGCGCTGGTACGTCAACGGCAAGCTTGTCCACGAGATCACCGATCCGGCGAAGCTGCCCACCCATTCGCAAAGAATCTATTTCAGCCTGTGGGGCAGCGATACGATGAAGGGCTGGATGGGGCCGTTCTCGGATCCGGGCCGCAAGCTCGCCATGCAAGTGGACCGCGTTGCATTCACCGCCCTCGGCCAGCCCTGCCAATTCCCGGAATCGCTGGCATGCAAAACGAACTAGAAGCGCATCTGAACCCGCCGGGCCGAAGGTGGTCCGAGCCCGAAGCTCGAACAGGCCCCGAAGCCTTGAACAGGAATGAAACCGAATGAATTTGACTGTCTTTGGAATCGGCTATGTCGGTCTTGTACAGGCGGCGGTGCTTGCCGAAGTCGGCCATCAGGTGGTCTGCGTCGACATCGATGCAAAAAAGGTCGAGCGGCTCAACCAGGGTCATGTCCCGATCTTCGAGCCTGGGCTCGAAAACATGGTCAAGGAGAACCATGCCGCCGGCCGCATCAAGTTCACCACCGACGCCGCCGCGGCGATCAAGCATGGCCAGATCCAGATGATCGCGGTCGGCACGCCTCCGGGCGAGGATGGTTCGGCAGACCTGAAATATGTGCTGGCCGTCGCCGAGGCCATCGGTCGTGAGATGGACGCGCCCAAGATCGTCGTCGGCAAGTCGACCGTGCCGGTCGGTACCTGCGAAAAGATAAAGGCCAGGATTGCCGAGACGCTGAGGGCGCGCGGGCGCGAGGATCTGGCTTTCGACGTCGCCTCCAATCCGGAATTCCTCAAGGAAGGGTCCGCTGTGAGCGACTGCATGAAGCCCGACCGCATCATCGTCGGCACCAGCAACGAGGACACCGAGGCGGTGATGCGCGAGCTCTACGCGCCGTTCAACCGCAACCACGAAAAGATGATCGTGATGGACGTGCGCAGTGCCGAGTTTACCAAATACGCGGCCAATTGCATGCTGGCGACCAAGATCAGCTTCATGAACGAAATGGCCAATTTGGCCGAGCAACTGGGCGCCGACATCGAGGAGGTCCGCAAGGGCATCGGCAGCGACCCGCGGATCGGCTACCACTTCATCTATCCGGGCCTCGGCTATGGCGGCTCGTGCTTCCCGAAGGATGTGCGCGCCCTGATCAAGACCGCCGAAGCCATCAAGTTCGACGCCAAGCTGCTGCGTGCCGTCGAGGAGCGCAACAACCAGCAGAAGTCGGTCCTGTTCGAGAAGGTGGACCGCTATTTCAAGGGCAATCTCAAGGGCAAGACCTTTGCGCTGTGGGGCCTGGCCTTCAAGCCCAATACCGACGACATGCGCGAAGCCCCGGCCCGCACGCTGATGGAGGCGCTCTGGGCCGCCGGTGCCAATGTGCAGGCCTACGATCCCGAGGCGATGCAGGAATGCCAGGCGATCTACGGGTTGCGCGACGACCTGCAGCTGTGCGGCACCAAAGAGGCCGCTGTGCGAGGTGCCGACGCGCTCTTGATCGTGACCGAGTGGAAGAGCTTCAGTGCGCCGTCCTTCGATGCATTGAAGGACGCGCTGACCACGCCCGTCATCTTCGACGGACGCAACCTCTACGACCCCAAGGTCATCGCCCGCCACGGCATCGAATACCACAGCATCGGCAGAATGGCGGCGTGACGATAGGGCGGTCCAGCAAGGAGCCAGGTCCATGAAAGTTCTGTTTGCAGGCGGCAACGGCTACACGCCGCAGTTCAGCGGTGGCGTTCAGTCGAGCACGCACCATCTGGTCGAGCAGCTGCGCGAGCACGGTCATGACGCCTCGGTCCTGGCGGCACTGTTCGGTGATGGCATGTTCGGCTTCAAGGCGCGCGCCAAGATGAAACTGCTTCGCCAGCGTGCGGTCATCGACAGCTATCCCGGCTATCCGGTCGTGCGGGCGTGGTTTCCCTGGGAGGCGGCGCGCTTCGCGGTCGAACGGCTCGATCCCGATGTCGCCGTCGTGCAGTGCCACAAATCGGTGCCGATCGGAAAGGCGCTGCAGGCGCTCGGCGTGCCGCTGGTGGTCTATCTGCGGAACGTCGAATTCCACGAGCTGGCCGGCGACCTGCGCGAATTGCATTCGGCGCTTTATATCGCCAACTCCGAATTCACCGCGCGCACCTATAAGGAAAGGTTCGGCATCGACTCGACCGTGATTCCGCCGACCATCAATCCCGGGCTCTACAGCACCCCGACGACCGGCGAATTCGTCACGCTGATCAACCCTTACAATGAAAAAGGGTTCGAACTCGCCGTGCGCATCGCCGGCCAATGCCCCGAAATCCCGTTTCTGTTCGTCGAAAGCTGGAAGCTCGACGACGACCACCGGGCGCAGATCGAACGGACCATCGCGCCGCTGCGCAACGTCAGGCTGGAAAGCCGTACCAGCGACATGAAGACGGTCTATGGCCGCACCAAGATCCTGCTGGCGCCCAGCAAATGGGAAGAGGCCTGGGGGCGCGTGGCATCCGAGGCCCATTGCAGCGGCATTCCGGTCGTCGGGTCCCGCCGCGGCGGCCTGCCGGAAGCGATCGGCGCCGGCGGCGTTGTACTTGACTATGACGCACCGCTCGACGACTGGGTCGCCGCGGTCAGGCGGCTATGGAGCGACAAGGCCGAGTACGACAGGCTGTCGGCGGCGGCGCAGCTGTTTTCGGAGCGGCCGCAAATGAATCCAGACATTCAGTTCGCGACCTTCCTCGGCGTTCTCGACAACGCCAGGCAAGGCGCGCTGGAGCATGCCGCCTGATGCATTTCGTCCAAAACCATACACGTTGCCCAAAAGCCGGCTCTCGCGCCTGACCGGGGTGGGAGCTGCTTTGGGACAACGGCACGCACAACACCAGACGCTTGGGGCGCCTCGCACGGCGGCGACGGGCTTCAGCCCTCATCCGCGCGAGCAGATCGCCGACCGGCCTCGAAAGATCGTCCATTCGATGAAGATTTGCTTCGTAGTTGATAAGTTCCCCTCTTTGTCGGAGACCTTCGTCCTCGACCAGATAGAAGGGTGCCTCGAGCGCGGCATGCAAGTCGGCGTCGTCTGCAACGAGACGTCGTTCGGCAAGGACAGCAACATCGACGATCGCCGCTGGCAGGCGCTGCCTGGCAAGGTCGTCTGCTGGTGGGGCGGACTGGGGCGCTTTCGCCCGACGCTCAGGAGATGGTCGGGCAGGTTCTGGGATAAGCTCTCGACCGTTATCGACATCGCCTTTGCGCGCAAATTGCAGAACGCCGATGTGATCGTCGCGCATTTCGGCAATAACGGCATGCGCGTTGCCCGCGCCATGAAACGAGGCCGGATTTCCGCTCCTTTGGTAACCATATTCCACGGCCGCGATGTCGGCGAACCGCTGCATGACGACACGCTCACGCGCTACAAGGTTGTTTTCGAAAAGGGCGTTCTCCAGCTGCCGGTGAACGCGTTTTTCCGCGACGCCCTGATCGGCGTCGGCGCGCCTGCCGCGCAAGTCATGGTTCACCATATGGGCGTGCGGCCGGGCGAGATCAGCTATCATTGGCGTTCCTGGGACCGGGACACGCTGTCCTTCATCTCGGTCTGCCGGCTGACCGAAAAGAAGGGCATCGAATTCGCCCTGCGCGCCCTCGCCGGCCTTCCGCGGCGCAACTGGGTCTATACGGTGATTGGCGGCGGCGAATTGCTGGAAGAGTTGAAGAAGCTCGCCGCAAATCTCGGCGTTGCCGACCGGGTGACTTTCCTCGGGCCGCGCCCGCACGCCGAGGTCAAGCAGCGCCTGCGCGATGCCCACGTATTCCTGCTGCCCAGCGTTGCTGCACAGGACGGCGATCTCGAGGGTATTCCGGTGGCGCTGATGGAAGCAATGGCCGCCGGGCTGATTGTTGTCAGCACCTATCACTCGGGCATCCCCGAGTTGATCGAGGATCAGGAGACAGGCTTCCTCGCACCGGAGCGAGACGTTGCGGCGTTGGCCCGCAAGCTTGTCTGGGTGGCCGAGAACCCGGACAAATGCGAGCGCATCGCACGTGCGGCGCGCCGCAAGATCGAGCAGGATTTCAACGCGGACCTGCTCAACGAACGTTTTGCGCAGATCGTTGCTCAACTCGCCGAAGCCAGGCGCCCGGCATGAACGCCAACCCGCCCCCCCAGTTCGGTCGCGTCGCTCTGCGCGGCGGCGTGGTGACGATCGGCGCGCAAGGCTTCAAGATGGCGATCCAGTTTCTCTCGGTCATCGTGCTTGCGCGTCTGCTGGTCCCCGAGGATTTTGGTCTCGTGGCTTCCGTCGGGCCGATCGTGGCCTTTGTCGGATTGCTTCAAAACCTAGGCCTGCAGCAGGCTGTGGTCCAGCGCAAGGACATCAGCACCGAACAGCTCAACCAGGTATTCTGGATCAGTGCGCTGGTTGGGCTGGGCAGTGCCGTGGTGGTGGCATGCCTGGCGCCCGCCATCGCCGCCTTCTACGGCGATCAACGCATGGTCGGGATCACCATCGGCTCTGCCTTGCCGCTGCTTCTTGGCAGCCTCGCCGCGGTGCCGCTGGCGCTGATGAACCGTCATTTGCGCTTTGGCCAGCTCGCGCTGAACGATGTGATAACCGCCGCTGCCGGACTTGCGACTACCGCAATCGCCGCCTATGCGGGACTGGGCTACTGGTCGCTGGTCATCGGCCCGGCGGTTTCGGCTGTTGTCGCGCTGGCCGCGGCATGGCAGGTGGCGCGCTGGACGCCGTCGCGGCCGGACCTGAAGGTCGATACCGACATATTGTCCTTCGGCGCCAATCTGACCGGCTTCAATCTGGCCAACTTCTTCTCGCGCAATCTCGACAACATCCTGATCGGAAAATATTCGGGCGCGATCGAACTCGGCTACTATGACCGCGCCTATAAGCTCCTGCTGTTTCCGCTGCAGAACATCAACCAGCCGCTGACACGCGTGATGGTGCCGCTGCTGAGCCGCATCCATGAGGACAAGGCGCGGTTTCGCGACATCTATGTGCGGACCAATTGGATGCTGGCGGCCATCACCATGCCCGGCATCGCGGCGCTGACGCTGACGTCGGACCAGGTCGTCGGGCTTCTCTTCGGCGAGCGCTGGACAGCGGTGGCGCCGATCTTCGCCTGGCTGGGCATCGCCAGCCTGATCCAGTCCGTCTCGAGCACCACCGGATGGATCTTCATCTGCCAGGGCAAGACCAAGACCATGTTCCACTGGGGCATCTACTCGTCGCTGACGACGGTCGCCGCCTTCATCATCGGCCTGCACTGGGGCGCCGTCGGTGTCGCCGCGGCCTACGCGATCAGCGGCTATATGCTGCGCGTCCCGGTGCTTGCCGTTCTTGTCCATCGGGTCGGTCCGGTGACCGCAGCCGACTTCCTGATCATGCAGGGGCTTTTCATCATGTCGTCGCTGCTTGCCTGGTCCGTCTACCGGGAGTTGCCCGTATCGCTGACCGGCCAGTCAGACCTGCTCGCGGTGGTCCTGGCGGTTGCCCTCAATTATTCGATCGGACTGGTCCTCATGCTTGCCCTTCGCCAGTCGCGCAGCGCCATGTTCACCACGCTTTCCAGCGCCATGCGCAACGCCCGCTAGGCCGGCGATCACCGGCCTCAAAAGCTCACCTGCCGACATCGCCGACGCATGCTCCTCAAGCACTGCCTGAAGGCTCGTCCTGCGATAGAGGTCGAGATTGGCGGTAAGTCTGCCGAGCTTCTCGCTCGCTTCCTCGGGCGTTACCGTGTCGATGTCGAGCAGCAGGTCGGCGACGCCGATCCGCTTGGCGAGTTCCTTGGTCTTGAATTCATAGGCGATCGGCAGCACCGGCGTGCCGACGCAGAGCGACATGATCATCATGTGCATGCGCGTCGCGACGACGAAGTCGAAGCCTTTCACCAGGGCCATCAGTTGCTCCGGCGTGTGGAACGAAGCGTCCACGCTCACATGCTTGGCGATCTCCGGATCGAGTTCGGCAACGATCGCCCGCGCCGTCTTGGAATCGTCATGGGCGTATTCCGGCACGCCCTGGCAGGTAGAGACGAAGGTCACCTGCTTGGCGTGGTCCCTGACCAGGATGGTCGCAATCTCGCGGATCGAGTCGATGTAGCGGCGCATGCCGCCCTCGCCGTCGCTGACATAGTTCCAGTGACGGACGGAAATGGCGACGCGGCCGGTGACAGTCGCCGACTGGCCGGAGGCCAGAAAACTTCCGATCCTGTCGGTATCGGCCAGCGCAAAGACGGCGTCGGCCACGACGTGGCATTTGCCGGGGTCTTTCACCATGTCCACAATGTGGCCTCTCGAACGTTCATCGCGCAGCAGGATGAGCGGGCTCCGGTCGAAGATCGGGCTCAACTCCTGGCGATTGTAACTTTTGTTGAACGGGCCGAGCGATTGCGTGAAGAAGACCGGGTCCTTGCCCAGAATCGCGTCGATCCGGAATTGATTGAGGCGCCGTTCCAGATTGTAGGTCTCGACGAGATAGGTTCCGCCTGTCGTGACCACGAGGTCGGCGTCTTTGTAGATCTCGAGACCACGGCGATTGCTTGAGCTGAACAAACGCCCGAGAACGCCGCGGATGCCGAACCGCCGCAGGGCATTGAGTACGAGCCGATTGTAGATCGGCTTGAACAGGTTCTTCAGCCCACTGCCGTATTTGTAGCGGAACAGCGATTCCGACAGCAGCTTGTGGAATTCGAGATCTGGATACTCCTTCTTCGTGTAGAGCCTCGCCGCCACCTCCGGCTGGCTGTCGAAGACGTAGAACTGGATATCGTCCTGCACGATCGTCTTGAAAACATGGCGAATCGCCAGGAGAATCGCTGCGTCTCCGGTATTCAGGCAGACGGTGTTTTCAACCGCGATCTTCATTGAATGACCTCATTTCGTGAGTAGTCCCGCGGTTCGGTCGACGGATGCCGAGGTGCGGGTTGGCCGAAAATGCTGCACGCCAAGGATGGTCCTCGCGTCGTGATTATTGGCGCGCAGCCCAATGGCAGGGCCAACGCGCGGTCCATGCGGCCCAAGCAGAGCGAGATTAACCCATCGATTTTGCAGTGCAACAAAAAATGTGGATCTTTGCTACGCTGCAACCAAAAATGTTGCGATGCAGCAAGAGCTGTACTAGCATTGTCGCGGGCGGGCCAACAGCGGTCGAGTTTTCATGCTGCATGTCTTGTACTTGGTACACGACGTCTCCGACCCGGCAGTGCGCCGGCGGATCATAATGCTCAAGGCAGGCGGCGCCCAGGTTACGCTGGCGGGCTTTCGGCGAACGGCAAGCGCGGTTGCTGATGTCGAGGGCTTGCAGCCGATCGATCTCGGCCCGACGCGTGATGGCCGATTCGCCCAGCGTCTGGCGGCGATCATGAAGGCGGTGGTCTCGACCGGCTCCAAGCTGGGTTCAATGCAACGGCCCGACCTCATTATCGCGCGCAATTTGGAAATGCTGGCGCTTGCCCGGCGGGCCAGGTCGGCTTTCCAGGCAACGGTGCCGATTGTCTACGAGTGCCTCGACATCCATCGTCTGCTGCTTCGCGACGATCCGCTGGGCTGGGCGATGCGCGGCGCAGAACGCTTCCTGGCCAGGGATGTGAAGCTTCTGGTGACCAGCTCTCCGGCCTTCATCGCCAATTATTTCAAGCCGTTCGGACAGATTGCCGCGCCGGTCGAACTGCTCGAAAACAAGTATTTCGAGCCAGCCGCGGCTTCCCTGGATGACCGCATGACGGAGGAGAATCCTGTTGCGCCGCCTTGGCGAATCGGCTGGTTCGGGGCGCTCCGCTGCCGCCGCTCCCTGGAGCTTCTGGCCGAATTTTCGCGCCGCCTCGACGGCCGCTTCGAAATCGTCCTCAGAGGCCGCCCGGCGTTGTCCGAATTTCCCGATTTCCACGGTTTTGTTGAATCGGAACCCTGGCTCTCGTTTGGCGGACCCTATCGCAATCCGGAGGATATGGCGGCGATCTACCGCGAGGTTCACTTTTCCTGGGCCATCGACTTTTTTGAGCAGGGCCTGAATTCCGAATGGCTGCTGCCCAACCGTCTCTATGAGGGCTGCCGCTTCGGAGCCGTGCCGATCTCGATGGGCAACACCGAGACCGGCCGGTTCCTCGATCGGCAAGGCATCGGCGTTCTTTTGCCAGAAGCCACGCCCGAGGCGCTCGAAGCTGCCCTCGGCACCATGGAGCAGCATCGGTTCGAGACATTGAGGGCACGTGTTCTCGCCCGCAATCCGCGCACCTGGAGCTACGACCGCGCCGATTGCCGGGCGCTCGTCGAAAAACTCCGCGGCCTTGCCGCGGCGCCCGGTCCATATGCTGCCGAAGCATTGGCATAGAAGGACGGCCGATGACGCAAACCGAAACGCTCCCATCCTGCATGATCGTGGTTCCGTGCCTGAACGAAGCGCCCCATATCGGCGCGTTGCTTCGAGAGCTCCGCCCTGCGGCCAAGAGGCTGGGCGCCGTGATCATCGTTGCCGATGGCGGCAGTACGGACGGCACCAGGACGATCGTCGCGGATATCGCCGCAAAAGATCAGCGGGTGGTCCTGCTCCACAATGAAAAGCGCTTGCAGAGCGCGGCGATCAATCTCGCCGTTGCCAGGTTCGGGGAGGGCGTCGACTATCTCATTCGCATCGACGCGCATGGCGGCTATCCCGCCGACTATTGCGACCGGCTGGTCGAAGAAGCGCAGGCCACCGGGGCGGATTCGGTCGTCGTCTCGATGCTGACCAGTGGCAGCGGCATGGTGCAGAAGGCGGCGGCCGCGGCCCAGAATTCCAGGCTCGGCACCGGCGGCTCCAAGCATCGGCACCTTTCGGCGGGGGAATGGGTCGATCATGGCCACCATGCGCTGATCCGGATATCGGCCTTCACCGCGGTCGGCGGCTATGACGAGACGTTCAGCCACAATGAGGATGCCGAACTCGACTATCGGCTCCGTCAGGCCGGTTACCGGATCTGGATGACCGGTAAGACACAAATGGTCTACTACCCGCGCTCCTCGCTGAAGGGCCTCTATTTTCAGTATCTCGGCTATGGCCGCGGCCGGGCGAAGAACGTTCTCAAGCACCGCATGATCCCGAAGATCCGGCAGATGGTGCCGCTTCTGGTGTTTCCCGTGGTTCTTCTCGCCGCCTTTTCCTTCGTCCACTGGCTGGCGGCCGTGCCGCTTTTGCTATGGGTCTCGGTCTGCCTTGGCTACGGCTTCTGGACCGCGGTCAGTCAGCGCAAACCCGACATTGCGCTTGCCGGGGTCTCGGCAATGGTCATGCATTTCGGCTGGTCGGTCGGCTTCTGGCTGCAGCTGCTAGCACCGCGACCGCAGCGCGGGGTAGCGTGATGGACCCGGTCAAGAAAAATCGAAGCATCGATATTTGCGTCTGCACATTTCGCCGGCCGGAGCTTGTCGACACGCTCCGCTCCGTAGCAGCCATGGATATGCCCGCGGGATTCGATGTCGGTGTCATCATCGCGGACAACGACGATACGCCGACGGCCGAAACGCTGGTCGCCAAGCTAGCGGGGGAGTTGAAGCTGCCGGTGACCTACCGGCACGCCCCGGCCCGCAACATTTCGATCGCGCGCAACGCTTGCCTCGATGCCAGTGCGGCGGATTTCGTCGCCTTTATCGACGACGACGAGACGGCCACCGCTGGCTGGCTTGCCGAACTGGTGGCGGCGGTGGAAGCAACTGGTGCTGCGGCCGTGCTCGGGCCGGTGCAAGCCCGTTACCTGCCGGATGCGCCCGACTGGATGCGCAAAGGCGATTTCCACTCGACCTCGCCGGTCTGGGTGCGCGGCGAGATCCGCACCGGCTACACCTGCAACGTCCTGCTCAGAATTGGCGCTGAGAGCCTGCGCGGCCGGCGCTTCAGCCTGGCACGTGGCCAGACCGGCGGCGAAGATACGGAATTCTTCGACCAGATGGTCAAGGCCGGCGGCAGTATCGCCTTTTCGCCAGAGGCTTGGGTCGATGAAGTCGTGCCGCCTGCCAGGGCGGCATTCGACTGGCTCGGCCGCCGCCGGTTCCGCGTCGGACAGACGCATGGCCACCTCCTGGGGCGCAACGCGCGCGGCCTTGCCCGGCTCAAGCAGGTCGGCATTGCCGCGGCAAAGGCCGGCTATAGTTTCCTGTCGGCAATTCCGGTCGCCATCGACCCCGTCCGACGGAACCGCAGCGTCCTTCGCGGCATTATGCATGTCGGCGTCGTCAGCGGCCTCGTCGGGGTTCGTGAAATCCGCCAATACGGCCTGTCTTCGCCGCAGCAAGGGGGCAAGCGTGCAGCCTGACGTGAGCTTCGTGATTGCCGCCTACAATGCCGAGGCGACCATCGATCGGGCGATTGCCAGCGCCGTCGCCCAGCGCAATGTCAGCCTCGAGGTCATCGTCGTCGACGACAAGTCGCGCGACCGGACGCTCGACCTGGCGAGATCCTACCCCGAAGACATCGTACGCGTTGTCGCGCTTGAGCAAAACCGTGGGCCTGGCGGCGCCAGGAATGCCGGCCTTGAGCTTGCCCGCGGCAGGTGGGTAGCGGTTCTCGATTCCGACGACGCGGTCTATCCCGGGCGAATCTGCACCATGATCGAACGCGCGGAAAAAGCCGGCGCCGAGATCGCGGTCGATAATCTGCAGGTCGTTCGGGAGGACGGCGTTGCGGAAGAGACGATGTTCCCGGCCGACTATCTGGAAGGGCTCAGTGAAATCTCGCTGGCGGATTACATCGGCGGCAATGTCCTCTTCGAATCGAGGTTCAATCTCGGCTATCTCAAGCCGATCTTCCAGCGCCGGTTCCTGAACGAGAACGGGCTTCGTTACGATGAAAGCCTGATCATTGGCGAAGACTACATCCTCCTGGCCAGTGCTCTGGCCAAAGGCGGCAAATGCGTGGTCGAGCCGACGACGGGCTATATTTACCACATTCGCACCGGTTCCATCTCCCGGGTGCTCGAACTTCATCACGTCGAGGCGATGCGCCGGGCCGATGCCACCTTCGCCGCGACCCATTCCATGGATGCTGCGGCCGCGGCGGCGTTCGCCAGGCGCGCTCGCAGCCTGCGGCGGGCGGCATCATTCCTGTCGCTGGTTCAGCACATCAAGGCGCGGTCCCCGCTCAAGGCGATATGGACGGCGCTCAGCGATCCGGCGGCGGTTCGGCATATGAGCATGCCGATCGCCGTCCGGCTGCGAAGGGTAGCGGCACAGTTTGCCGTGGTGGCGGGGAGGTAAAGGGCTGCAGGCGAATGAAGACAAATTTCGCCGCCTGCGACAGGGTTGAAATCGATCTCCTCAGAAGGAACATGCAATGAAAAAAGTCAGGAAGGCAGTCATACCGGTGGCGGGGCTTGGAACGCGGTTCCTGCCGGCGACCAAATCCATGCCGAAGGAAATGCTGCCGGTGGTCGACAAGCCTGTGGTGCAATATGCGGTGGACGAGGCATTCGAGGCCGGCATCGAGCACATCGTCTTCGTCACCGGCCGCAACAAGGCGGTGATCGAGGACTATTTCGATCTGCATCCTGAACTGATCGGAACCCTGGAGCAGAGCGGCAAGAAGGCGCAGCTCGAATCACTCGAGAGCCTGCTTCCCGTCGCCGGCGCGACGAGCTTCATCCGTCAGCAGTCGCCGCAAGGCCTCGGCCACGCCGTCTGGTGCGCGCGAGAGGTCATCGGCGACGAACCTTTCGCGTTGCTGTTGCCGGATATGGTGTCCTTTGGCGGGCGAGGGTGTCTTGCCGAAGTCGCCGATCTTTATGCGCAGACTGGCGCAAACGTTATCGCCGTCGAGCGTTGCGATCCGACCGAGACCAACAAATACGGCATTGTCGGGCGCGGCGCGGATGTCGGCACCGGCTTCGAGGTGACGGCCATGGTCGAAAAGCCGGCACCGGCCAACGCGCCGTCGAACTTCTACATCAACGGCCGCTACATCCTGCAGCCCGAGATATTCTCGCTGCTGGGCAGCCAGCAACGCGGCGCCGGCAACGAGATCCAACTGACCGACGCAATGGTGCGTCTCGCACAGACGCAGGCCTTCTTCGCCCAGCCTTTCAACGGCCGCATGTTCGACTGCGGTTCGAAGGAGGGCTTCATCCAGGCCAATGTCGCTTTCGCGCTGGCGCGTGAGGACATGAAGGGTCCGATCTTCGAGATGCTGCAGGAATTCGTCCGGTCGCATCAGCGTCGGGAAGAAGCCGCATAATGTCCATTTTTCGAGGCATTGTGGGTGCGGCTGATGACGCAGGACAGGCCGTTGCGCCGCGTGTAACGCGCACTGTCCGGCGCAAGGTTTGCACCCTATGTGCCGATCTTCGAGGCGGTAGCGCCTGCAAACTAGAATTGGACCGAAGATGAACTATGCCAATTTTCCTGTCGACAAGAGGACGCCATTGCCGACTTCGAGTGCGGCAAACGCCGAAGACTTCATCGACATCGAGCGTCTGCTTGGCATGGCCGCGCGGCAGGCGAAAGTGGTTGCCGCCTGCGCCATCATCGGTCTCTTTCTCGGCGTGCTCTATTTGCAGACCACGCCTCCTACCTATGTGGCGACGAGCAGCGTGCTGATCGACGAAGGATTGAACAAGGTCGTCGACGATATTTCGGCGGCGTCGGTCAGCATGCAGACCGACTCCGCCGTTCTGAGCCAGATCGAAATTCTACAGTCGGCCAGGCTGGCGGGGGTGGTCGTCGACAAGCTGAAGCTCGATCAGAACGACGCTTTCATGAACCCTCCGACATCGGCCCTGTCTAAGGTCGCAAGCTTTGTACGCGGTATCATCCAGTCTGTCCGCCCCAAGCGCGCCGCGAGCACAACCGATGTCACTCAGCTTGATGCCGCGACGCGTGACGCGATCACCGCATCGTCGTCGTCCCGCGACTACGCAATCTTCAAACTGCAGAACCAACTCGATGCCGAGCGGATCGGCCGAAGCTTTGTCATCAGCATCTCCTTTCAGGCGACGGATCCGGCGCTTGCGACCGCCATCACCAAGGCCTATGCCGACGCCTATCTCGCCGATCAGCTTGATGCCAGCTTCGACGCGACCGAGCGGGCGGCTGTCTGGCTGCAGGGCCGGCTGACCGAGCTTCGTGAGAGCTCCCAGGCGGCCGCACTGGCGGTCGAAAAGTTCAGGGCCGAACATGGATTGGCCGTCAATGACGGCCAGCTG
This sequence comes from Mesorhizobium sp. M0563, assembly GCF_040321065.1. NCBI lineage: Bacteria > Pseudomonadati > Pseudomonadota > Alphaproteobacteria > Hyphomicrobiales > Phyllobacteriaceae > Mesorhizobium > Mesorhizobium sp. M0563. The sequence continues at coordinate 47,201 of NZ_JAMYQV010000022.1, read as the reverse complement.
ATCAGCGACAAGCAACTGTCCGATCTCAACACTCAGCTGATCGTCGCACAGGCCGATACCGCACGTGCCGGCGCCCGCTATCAGCAGTACAAGTCGATCGTCGAAAGCGGGTCGGACAATGCGTTCAAGGACGCCGCGATATCGAACGACCAGCCGAGCAGCTCCGTCATCACGACGCTGAAGAACCGCTATCTCACAGTCGCCAAGCGGCAGCAGGACGTCGAAGCCAATTTCGGCCCGCAACATCCGCAGGCCGTCGCGCTCGCCAAGGAGAAGGCCGACATATCGGCGCAGATTTTCGGCGAGCTGAAGCAACTGACCGAAAGCTACCGCAACGAATACGAGGTCGCTCTGGCGCGCGAAACCGCGCTCCGCGCAAATGTCGCCCTGGCGGCAGGCAAGAGCTCCATCGACAACCAGTCGCAGGTCAAGCTGCGTGAACTGGACCAGAAGGCGACGGCGCTCTCGACACTCTACCAGACATTCCTGAACCGCTATGAGGAGGCCGCCCAACAGCAATCCTTCCCAGTCGGCAAGATCCGGGTCATCTCGGACGCGACGATGCCACAGTCGGCCGCAACCCCGCGAACGGCCATCGTGCTGGGGCTTTCGCTGGCGCTTGGCATAATGATGGGGGCAGGGGTTGGTGGTCTGAATGAATTCAGGGAACGCTTCTTCAGGACCGGCGAGGATGTGCGCGACCGTGTCGGCCTCAAATTCCTCGGCTATCTCCCGGTCATCGGCAAGGCTGGCAAGGATGACCAGCGCAATGGCGGTCAGCCTGACGTCAAAGTCGTTGAATCCAAGACCGCCAAGTCGTCCAAATCCCAGCCCTCCAAAACATTGTCGGCAGCCGAAAAACGTGCGCGCATGCGGGTAACCGTTGATGCACCGGCATCGATGTTCTCCGAGACGCTGCGCAACGCAAAGATCGCCTTTGACGTCGTGATAGAAGGCCAGGGCAGCCGGGTCATCGGCGTGGTCTCGGTGCTTCCGGGCGAAGGCAAGTCGACGGTGGCGGCCAATCTTGCCGGGCTGCTTGCCGCCAACGGATCGAAAACGCTGCTGATCGACGGCGACTTGCGCAATCCCGGCCTCAGCCGCAGCCTCGGCATGGAGGCCGAGCAGGGCTTGATGGAAGCGGTGGTGAGCGGGCAGACCTGGCAGTCGGTCGGCAAGATCGACCGGCAGACCAAACTGGTGATCATCCCGGCCGTCCTGCGTGGCCAGTTTTCGCATACCAGCGAGCTTCTGTCTTCGGCCGGCATGCGGCGCTTCATCGACAACGCCAAGGAAACCTTCGAGTACATCATCGTCGATCTGCCGCCGCTCGGGCCTGTCGTCGACGCCAAGGCCTTCGCTCCGCTTGTCGACGGCTTCGTGCTGGTCACCGAGTGGGGACGCACGCCGCGTGCGATGGTGCAATCGATGCTCAGCTCGGAATCCTATATCGCGAAGAAGATCATTGGCGCGGTCCTGAACAAGGTCGAGCTGAAGAAACTCGCCAAGTATGGCGCGATCGGCGGCTCGGAAAAATTCTTCGACAAATATTCGAGCTATTATCTGGAAAAATCAGAAGCGCGCACAAAGGCGGCTGCCTGAGTGCGGTCCGCGCGTTTCGAGCATTTTTGCACCGAAGCGGAATCACCCGGCGTCGCAAAGATCTATTAGGGTGTTGACATTCTGAGATGCTTGCTGATGAAGCTAAGCCTCTCCAAGCCTCTGCGCACTTCCGGCGCCCTCATGAAAAGCCGCCACAACAGCCCTGTACGATGGTTCTCGATCATCGCGATGATCGGCCCCTGATTGATCGCCAGATAGGTTCGGGAGTACCAGTTGCGGCTTTCGCAAAACGCGTCAACAAAGCCGAAGCGGCCCCATATGCGTTTTCGAGGCTTGCCCAGGAAGCCACGCAGTGCGCGCATCGCCTCCGCCGGGGCATAGGGAAAGCTCGACAGGGCAGCAGACGGAGTGATCACGCCAAAGTCCCTGTCGGGTGCATGCGCGACGTATCCTCGCGGCCCATGGCTCGCGGTCAGACCCCAGCAGTCCGGTCCATATCCCAAATGGCTATGGGGATTGCGAACGCAATGCCGATAATTGATCTGCGTATGACTGACGTTCTGTTGCCAGTAATCGGCGTAGCGGTCACTTAGGCCCCGGGGATCGAGCCCGCAGAAAGAATAGTGCGAAAAGAAGAGCGGGCCACCAGAATTCATTCCCAACGGCAGCACGATCCCGTCATGGTCGCGCCCGTTTCGAAAGCCAAGTCCTACAGCAAAACCCTCGTGATAGATTCCCGGATCAATAGGGTGGCGCGCCGATCCCGCCGCCAGCACGAAAGTGAGCAGGCATTCGTTCCAACCCCTGATCGGGCTGTCCATCGCCCAGCCAAAATTAGGGCTCCAATGCCACATGAGTTGCCGAGCGCCGCGTGTAAACCAGTTCCATTCGGCCTGTAGCAACAGCGCGTCCACGCGCTGGCGCAGGCGCACTTCGCCAGTTGTCATCCCGGCGAAATACTCACGGGCGCAAATCAGACCCTGAAACAGCAAGGTGGTTTCGACGAGATCAGCGCCGTCGTCCTTGCGACGAAACGGGATCGTCGCACCAGTTCGCCCGTTGATAAAATGCGGAAAAACGCCGTGGTAGCGCGGGGAGTTCTCCAGGAAATCGAGCATGCCGTGCAATCGCAGCAAAGCCGCAGTGCGGTCGATCCATCCCCGCTCGACCGCAACGATGATGGCTGCAATGCCAAAACCGGCCCCCCCGATCGTCACCAGATCGTTGGCAGGATCACCTGTGGTCTTTTGCCGGTCGCGGGCAAGACCGCTGACGGGATGCGCGCCTTCCCAGAAATAGCGCACCGTCTGCCGCTGCACGACATCCAACAGCGCATCATCGTCGAGCTCGAGAGTATTTTCCGGGAGGTCGAGTGCTGGAATCATCGAGCTGGTGTTAGTGCCTCGGGTGTCCTAAGGCCATTCCTAAAACAATTGTGCGCACGGACCGGCCGCTCACTCGTGTCAGGCCGATTCAATTCGCGACAGGTGCTTGGCGACCCGGTAGAAAGAAAATCAAGGGGAAACAGCCCCTGGATTGGCCTCGAAGCCTATGTTCCATCCCATTGCGAATATCGAAGACGCGCAGACGCTGGCGCAGGCCATCGTCAATACGATGGTCGAACCCTTCCTCGTTCTCGATGAGAACTTTCGCGTGCTGGCGGCCAACCACTCCTTCTATCAGACCTTCAGGGTCGACCCCGAGCAGACGCACGGCTCGCTGCTCTACGCGCTGGGCGACGGCCAGTGGGACATTCCAGCGCTTCACCTGCTCTTGGAGACGATCATTCCCGAGAAGACCGCCATGGACGGCTTCGAGGTCGAGCATGATTTCCCCGATATCGGCCGGCGCACGATGCTGCTCAACGCGCGGAAGGTCCTTTACGACCACAGTTCAGCCGCGACCATCCTGCTCGCCTTCAATGACATCACGGCGCGCCGCGCCATAGAAAGGGAAAAGGAAGAACTTCTCGGCCGCACCGAAGACCTGCTGCGGCAGAAGGATGTGCTGCTGCGCGAAATGGAGCACCGGGTCGCCAACAGCTTGCAGATCATCGCCAGCATTTTGCTGCTGAAGGCTCGGTCCGTCACCTCAGATGAAACGCGGCAGCACCTGAAGGATGCCCATCAACGCGTGCTGTCGGTAGCAGAAGTGCAGCGGCATCTCCATGCCTCAACCGGTGCCGACGAAATCGAGGTTGGTTCTTATCTGTCCAAGCTTTGCAGCAGTTTGGCCGCTTCGATGATCGGGGAAGCACAGGCTATTGCTGTAAACGTTATGGCGGAAAATGGAAGGATAGATTCCCAGAAGGCGGTCAGCCTTGGCCTGATCGTTACCGAGCTCGTTCTCAACGCCATCAAGTATGCATTCTCGACAGAAAAGGTCGATGCGCTGATCTTGGTGACCTATGAGACCGATGCGGAGGATTGGAAGTTGACCGTATCGGACAACGGGTGGGGCAAACCCGTTCGCGACATTCCAGGTGCGGGACTGGGGACAGCGATCGTCGAGGCGCTTGTCAAACAGCTTGAAGCACGCATTGACACGGTCACGGGCAATACTGGCACGACGATTGCCATTACCAGAGCGACATTCACGTCGCGGATGCCGAAAGCAGCATAGCTTGGTCGCCTGGCGTACGCTTCAAGCGGTTGTCCGAATTGCGCCTTGAAGATCATCCCATCAGGTGGTGTAGCTCGAATTTTTCGAAGCCGCTCGCTAGCGGCTGTCGCTGATGTTCCTATTCTCTGTGCTATAGGTTCCGTTTAATTGAAGAAGAAACCAATGCAGCGGACCGTGACAGTAATCGAGAAAATTACGGGCCGGGTGATCGGCGCGTATCCGATCGATCTTTCGGGCCAGGATCACCAGACTTCCGATGATCAGTATTTTGCCAAAGCGTTCGAAGCCGCCGTCGACGGCGGCCTCATTGCCGAGGCTGAAGCGCACGCTGTCGAATTCCGTCTGGAATAGACACTCAAGCCGAGATCCACGCTACTTTCGCTTTTCTATCGCCGCCTTGGCGCCGCTTCGAAAACCCCGCGCGATGCGAGGTTGTTGATGCGGTCAAAAACCTTACATTTCAGTACGGCGAATTACACTGCTGCCGAGGGCCATAGCTAGGCTGGAATGTATCGTCTGAAGCTCGATAGCTCCGGTATCGGTCGTAGCACCACTGTACATGCGAATCGCCGCGATCGACCGGGTTCTGGTTGTTGTTAATGATCACGCCGCTGATCACCGCGCCGGCAGCGAAGGCCGCCAGAGGAAACCAGTAGTCACCATGACGGCGATAACCGTGATGGTATTCACGATAGCCGCGATGACCGGTCCAGTTTACGCCATCGTTGCGCGAAAAATTGCGATTGCGGTTGAATTTCCGCTTCATCCACGGCTTGTAGTCGACCGTCGCCACATATCTTGTTCATAAATCTCCTTTGAAGGAATGGTTGATATCCCTTCTCGGATTTAAAACGATTTAAGGAGGTTAAGGTTCTGTGGCGTGCCAGACAGCCTTCGACACCGCCAGCCAGGCTGTTCGAATCACTTGTCAGGTGCTACGGCTCGAACAAGCATGGGCAATCTTCACACGATGCGGTGTGCTGGCTTTTTTCTACGTTTCATACAGTGAGGGACAATGGCCGGCACTCCGTTGATCAGCATTCTGATCACTTTCCTTGTCATAATTCTGGTGCTGTATCTGGTCAATCGGTTGCCGCTTGATGGTCGCACTCGTCAGATTGCCCAGATTGTCGTGATCATTATTGGCATCATTTCGCTGCTGAAGTACCTCGCAGTGTTTTAAGCCATCACGGTTGGGATATGCGACGCTGCTGGCGTCCGAGCGAGCAAGACAAACCCAGCGCTTTACACCCACTCATGAGCAGGCGGCTTGAGACCTTCCCGCTCTAGGAAAATATCAGCCTCGCGCGGTTGTCGACGATCCTGAGGGCGGCCAGCTGGCCGGTTTGGAAGGCGCCGGTGTCTATGCCAAGCCGGCGTCCCTCGAGCTTCGGAATGTCGACCGGCGTATGCCCGTGCACGACATAACGTTCGAGAAGATGCGCGGCTTCGAAGAACTCCGAGCGGATGTTGAGCAGGTCGTCCTCGTCTTGCGCGGCCAGCTCGATGCCGGGCCTGATGCCGGCGTGTACGAACACGAATTTGGCCGAATAGACCATGACCGGCAGCGCACGCATGAAGCTGACATGGCCGGCTGGAATGATCTCCCGAATGCGCCGGTCGACCTCCTCGCTTGAACCGTAGAGATCGGCCATGCGCGACGGATCAACGCCGTAGGAAAACAGCGTTTGCAGGCCACCTATCGCCAGCCACGACTCTCTCGAAATGATCCCGTCGAGGTAGTTCAGCATCACGACTTCGTGGTTGCCGGCAAGGCAGATGCGCTGGAAGCCTTGGAGTGGCGGCGCCAGCAGATGATCGAGCACGCGCGCCGACTGGGGGCCACGATCGACGTAGTCGCCGAGCATGATGATGAGCTTGCGCATTTCGAAAGACGCAGAATCGACCAGGATGTTCTGCTCCAGGGAGCGAAGCTCCTTATAGCAGCCATGCACGTCGCCGATCGCATAGACGACCGTGTCCTGCAGATCCATCTCGAGCCGCTGGCGCGCCGCCGTCGGGGGCTTTCTCGATCGTTGGAACAGGGTCACGAATGGCGTCTCGCATGGCTGTGGGGGCGTCTCGCTTCCGAAACAACATGAAGACGCAGCGCCTGGATACCATGTCTGGCGCCGGTCGTTCCATACCGGAGCTTCGGACGCAACTCGGCTTCGGCCTCCTACACGCCGATGCCACGGCCGTTCAGCGCGGCGGTGATCTCGTCGAGGATGGCCGGGTCGTCGATCGTTGCCGGCATGGCCCATGCCTCCTTGTCGGCGATCTTCTGCATGGTGCCGCGCAGGATCTTGCCGGAGCGCGTCTTCGGCAGGCGCTTGATCGTCACCACCGTCTTGAAGGCGGCGACCGGGCCGATCCGTTCGCGCACCAGCGCGACCACCTCGTTTTCGATGATGCCCGCGTCGCGGTCGACGCCGGCATTCAGCACGACGAAGCCGAGCGGAACCTGGCCTTTCATCGCATCGGCGATGCCGACGACGGCGCATTCGGCAACGTCGGGATGCGCGGCCAACACCTCCTCCATGGCGCCGGTCGACAGCCGGTGGCCGGCGACGTTGATGATGTCGTCGGTGCGGGCCATGACATAGAGATAGCCGTCCTCGTCCATCATGCCGGCATCCGCCGTTTTGTAGAAGCCGGGGAACTCCTCGAGATAGGCTTGGCGAAACCGCTCGTCGGCATTCCACAGCGTCGGCAGACAGCCGGGCGGTAATGGCAGTTTGACCACAACGTTGCCCAGTGTGCCGCGCTTGACCGCATGCCCGGCATCGTCGAGCACGCGAATGTCGTAGCCGGGCATCGGCATGCCGGGCGAGCCGTATTTGACAGGCAGCAGGCCCAGTCCGGCGGGATTGATGGTCATCGGCGAACCGGTCTCGGTCTGCCACCAGTGGTCGATCACCGGCACGTTCAATTTCTGCTCGGCCCATTTGATGGTTTCCGCATCGGCGCGCTCGCCGGCAAGGAACAGCGTGCGGAACCGGGACAGATCGTGTTTCGGGACGAACTCGCCCCTCGGGTCCTGTCCCTTGATGGCGCGGAAGGCGGTTGGCGCGGTGAAAAGTGCGACCACGCCATGCTCGGCGATCACACGCCAATAGGTGCCGGCATCGGGCGTGCCGACCGGCTTGCCTTCGAACAGCACCGTCGTGCAGCCATGCAGCAGCGGGCCGTAGACGATGTAGGAATGGCCGACCACCCAGCCGACGTCCGAAGCCGCCCAGAACACTTCGCCGGGTTTCACACCGAACTCGTTTTCCATCGACCATTTCAACGCGACCATGTGGCCGCCATTGTCGCGCACGATGCCCTTTGGCTGGCCGGTCGTGCCGGACGTGTAGATGATGTAGAGCGGATCGGTGGCAAGCACCGGAACGCAGTCGACATTGGCACCCGCGGCCCGCTCCCGCGCCACAGCGTCGGCATAGTCGATGTCGTAGTTTTCCCTGAGCTCGCAGCGCAATTGGTCGCGCTGCAGGATGAGGCAGGCTTCGGGCTTGTGCCGCGACATCTCGATCGCCTTGTCGAGCAGCGGCTTATAGGCAACGACACGCGCGGGCTCCAGGCCGCAGGACGCCGAGATGATCAGCTTCGGCTTGGCATCGTCGATGCGCGTGGCGAGCTCATGTGAGGCAAAACCGCCGAAGACCACTGAATGCACGGCGCCGATCCGCGCGCAGGCAAGCATGGCGAAGGCTGCTTCCGGCACCATCGGCATGTAGATGATGACGCGATCGCCTTTTTGGATGCCGCGATTCTTGAGTACCGAGGTCAGTGCGACCACCTCGCGCTTCAACTCGGCATAGGTGAATTTCCTGATTGTGCCCGAAATCGCGCTGTCATGAATAAGCGCTATTTGGTCGGCGCGGCCGTCCGCCACATGACGATCGACGGCATTGAAGCAGGTGTTGCACGAGGCACCATTGAACCACCGGCCATAGACGCCGGCATTGGCATCGAACACGGTCTCGAAGGGCGAGAACCAGTCGATTGCGCCGGCGGCATCGGCCCAGAATTTTTCCGGGTCGCGTTTCCAGCCATCATAGACCTCGTGGTAGCGTGACGCCATCCAGCTTCCTCCCCAGGAATGTTTGCTGTCCTTGAAATAGCGTATGCTGCTTTCTGTAACCATGTATTTGTGCTTTTCGTTTGCCGTCGGTCTAATTCGGCCGCAAATGCAGGGTCGTCGTGGCCTGCGGGGCTGATACGGCCGAATTTTCGACATTGGGGGCAGGGCGCGATGAAACTGCGATACGAGCTTGGATTTGCGGTCGTTGCGACGCTGGCGTTCGCACTCGCTTCAGCTGCTCAGGCCGGCGATGCGGCGGCACGGCGCATCATCGGCTTTTCGCCCGACGGTAACTATTTCGCCTTCGAGCAGTACGGCACGCTCGATGCCGGTGCTTCGGATTCGGGCTGGTCGGAGATCGAAATCATCGACACCCGCACCGATGAGTTCGTCGGCGGCAAGCCGATCCTCATCGTTGACGAGACGGAGGATTCGACGCTGACACTTGCGCAGGCGAGGGCACAGGCCGCCGAGCTGGCAGCGCCGTTGCTGGCCAAATATGCCATCGCACTGCGCGGCGAGCGGACGGGCTTCGACAAATTCACCTTTCCCGACGACATGGTCGCCTACAACGACATTGCGCGCCTCGAGCAAGTCTCGCAGAAATGGCTTTGGCCGACTTATGACGAGCTTGGCATCTCGACCATTCAGCTCGACCAGATCCTTGCCGACAGCACGGCGGATTGTTCATCGAGTTTCGACAGGACGCAGCAAGGCGAAACGACCGGCAAGGCGCTCGGCTTTCGCCTGACGCTGCAGGGTCAGGACGGCAAGCCGATCAAGCTGCTGCATGAGGACAAGGCGGTGCCGGGTTCGAGGAATTGCCCGACTTCTTACAGCCTGTCGGAATCTTACGCATTCACCCCCGACCGCAAAGCAGGCGTGCTTGTCATGCTCGTGCAGCGTTTCAGCCAGGGATTTGAAGGGCGTGACCGCCGTTTCATCGCCGTGACAGGGCAGGCGCGTTGAGATAACCCGCTGAGAAATAATCTCCTACTCGAGTTGATTCCTAAAGCGGCAGCGCAGCGAGCATAAGGCCAACCCCGCCGGCGATCAGCAAGGCGGCTGCCAGCATTTTCCCATGACGCTCGAAACCTGTCGGCGCCCGATCCCAATTGTAACGCATGCCCCAACTCCCCAAGCCCGCTGAGCCCCTTATCTTACCTAGGGTGAGGAGGACAACAGTCTGGCGATGCACCACGCTGCTGCTGTCGGTCTTATCACCGACTATTTCTGGGGCATTCTCCGCCGCTACATGCCCCAGCGCAGCGCGGCGGTGTGCACAGGCGCATCCCAAAACGCTGCCGTCTCGTCGTCGAACATGCTCAGCGTGATCGAGCAGCCGGCCATGTCGAGCGAAGTCACATAGGACCCAACCAGCGACCGGGTCACCGTCACGCCGTGCTTCTCGAAGGTTTTGCGGGCGCTGTTGTACATCAGATAAAGCTCCATCAGCGGCGTGCCGCCAAAGCCGTTGACGAAGAGCAGCGCCCGGCCTTTGGCGCTGTCGCCCAGATCGCCGAGGATCGCGGTACAGATCTCCTCGACGATAGCGTCGGCGCTCTTCAACGTGTCGCGCCGCCTTCCGGGCTCGCCATGGATGCCGACGCCGAACTCCATCTCGCCGTCGCCGATGTCGAAGGTCGGCTTGCCCGCCGCCGGCACGGTGCAGCTGGTCAGCGCCACGCCCATCGAGCGCGTCGCTCCGTTGACGCGCTCGCCGAGCGCCTTCAACGGCTCCAGTGCCATGCCTTGCTCGGCCGCCGCGCCGACGATCTTCTCGACCACCAGCGTGCCGGCGACGCCGCGCCGGCCGGTGGTGTAGGACGAGTTTTCGACCGCGACATCGTCATTGGTCACGATTTGCATGACGCCTTCTGTCATTTCAGCGGCCATGTCGAAATTCATCACGTCGCCCTCGTAGTTCTTGACGATGAACAGGCAGCCGGCGCCCGTATTGACGGCTTCCACGGCCGCCATCATCTGGTCCGGCGTCGGCGAGGTGAACACCTGCCCGGGGCAGGCGGCATCCAGCATGCCGTGCCCGACGAACCCGCCATGCAGCGGCTCGTGACCCGAGCCGCCACCGGAGATCAGCGCCACCTTGCCCGATTTGAGCAGCTTGCGGCGGACAAATTTGTGTTCCTCGCCAAGCGCCAGGATACCGGCATGCGCGGCAACGAAGCCGTCAAGGCTCTCGGTCAGCACCGTGTCGACCGAATTCAGAAATTTCTTCATGGCTGTCCTCCCGAAATAGCCCAGCGTCAGCTGCCCTTGCCGGCAATGCTGGTGATCTTCTGGATGAAATCATTGACCGCCCGGTCGAGCGCCGCGTTCTGCTTGTCGTCGCCGAAATCGGGAACGATCAGGGAGACATGGCGTGTCTTGCGCATGCCTGATGCCACAGACATCTTTCCCGGATGCGCCCGATGGTAAGCTTCAAGGAAATGATCGCGTTCGGCCGGGCTGAAATGGCAGACGGTGAAGATGGTCGGCAAATGCTTTGACGGAATTGGCGTCGAATAGGCCGGGCTGGAAATCTGCGTGACGAAGCTGCGATGCTTGCCCAGCGCGTCGGCGAGGCGCTGGCGCATGCCGGACGGGCGCTGATCGATCACCTGCGACAGGATCGTCTTGTAGGCGCGGATAGCCTCTTCGGGGCCGGATTGCGACGCCTTGTCTGACATGCCGGGCCCTAGATCCAAACGTCCGCGATGGCCGCCTTGGCCATCGCGAGTTGGGCGGGAGCGACGGAGAGGTCACGCAGGCCGGCTTCGAGCAGCGCCGGGATCGAGGCGGGGTCGCCGCCGGCATCGCCACACAGGCTGACCGGGATATTATGCTCGCGCCCGAAGGCGGCAACCGACGCGATCAGCCGGAGTACGGCCGGGTGCCTGACGGAATTCAGATGTGCGACCGAAATGTTATCGCGAGCGGCGGCCATCACGTATTGGGTCAAATCGTTCGAACCGATCGAGAAGAAGGCGGCCCTGGCGAATGCCTCCGGCGCAATCGCCACCGAAGGCACCTCGACCATGATGCCAAGTGGCGGCATTTTTTGCGCGATGCCGCGCGCCAAAAGGTCAGCCTGCTCCTCAGCGAACAGCGCGGTGGCGCGTTCATACTCTTCCGGAACGGCGATCATCGGGAACATCACCTTCAGATTGCCGTGCATGGCGGCGCGGAGCAAGGCGCGGATCTGCACGCGAAAGACCTCTGGGCGCGCCAGCGACAGCCTGATCCCGCGCAGGCCAAGGAATGGATTACCTTCCTCGACGGTCAGGCCCGGCACAGGCTTATCGCCGCCGGCATCGACGGTACGGATTGTTACCGGCCTGTCGCTGGCCCATTCCAGCACTTTGCGGTAGGCGTGATATTGCGTCTCCTCGTGCGGCAGCGTCTTGCCGAACAGGAATTCGGTCCGCATCAGCCCGACACCGTCGCACGTCGCGACATCGATGCTGTCTACATCGGACGGATCGGCGATATTCACCTGCACCCCGATCGCTATGCCGGTCTTCGTTGCCGCCGGCCTTGTCAGATAGGCTGCCGCTTTGCCGCGATGCGCCGCGAAAGACGACGACGATCGCCGGAACGCGTCGATCTCCGCTTTCGAAGGCCCCAACACGATGCCGCCATGTTCGGCATCGAGCAGTGCGATTCCGGCAAGGTGAGCCGGCGAAGCACCAGGCCCGGCTACCCCACGCCCCACGAGCCCAAGCCCCACCACCATGGGCACGCCGCGCGAGCGTGCCAGCATTGCGACATGACTTGCGGCGCTTCCGGCCTTAAGCGCGATGCCGCCGCCGGCACTCCAGTCGGTCTCGAGGAAGCGCGTCGGTGCGATATCCTCGCCATACAAGATCGCACCCGCCGGCGCGGCAATGTCGCCGCCCCCGGTCAGCGCGCGTAGCACCTGGTCGCGTATATCGCGCATATCGGCCGCGCGCGCCCGGAAATAGTCCTGCTCGGATGTTTCGTAGCCGGCGATCTCGGCGTCGAGCGCTGTTCGCCAAGCCACATCAGCAGCCATGCCCTCGGCGATGTGCGAAAAAGCCGGGCCGGTCAGCGCGTCGTCCTCCAGCATGGCGAGCTGGAATTCGAGGATCCCGGCCGCCTCGCTGTCGCTGGTTTCGATCAATGTCGCGAGCCGGCCTGCGGCAATGGAGATGGCGACCTCAAGCGCCGCTTTCTCGTCCGCGGCAGTCGCCTTGCGGACATAACGCACAGCAGCCTGGTCGAGGTCGAACAGCGGCCCCTCGGCATAGCCGGCCGATGCCGAAATGCCCTGCAGCCTAAGCGGTTCGGGCATGGTCCTTGCCCTCGTCGAAATCGCGCCGCACCAGCTCGACCAGCGCGTCGACCGCCTCGCCGGCGCCGTCGCCTCTGGCTCGGATATGCAGCACAGTGCCTTTCGGCGCCTTGGCCGCCATCACCTTGACGATGCTCTTGGCGTCGTACCACGGCCCGTTGGCGGCGACCGCCACTTCGACCTCGGCCGAAAACGTCTTGGCAAGCTTGGTGAACTTCACCGAAGGACGCGCATGCAGGCCTACCTCATGGGTGATCAGGACGCTGGCTTCGGCTGCTGCGGACATGCTTGTCAAAATTCCCGTTCGTTTCACGACGGCGACAATTCGTGCGCCGTCGCTACCACTTCCCTGAGCGAGGCGCCGCCGGAAGCCTCGGTCGCCGCCATCACCGCGCCTTCGACGATCGGCGCATTGCAGACGATGATCTTCTGGGCGCGTGGTTCGCCGATCATCTCGACCGCCATCTCGCTATTGGTCTCGGCGCCGCCGAGATCGACGAGGATGGCGACACCCGCCTCCGACCAGGCCTTGTCGATGGCGCCCATGATCGCCTCGACATTGGTTCCCAGCCCGCCATGGCCGTTTCCGCCGCACCATGCAAGCGGCACTTCGTCGCCGACCATCTGCCGCACCATATCGGCGGTGCCTTCGGCGACCAGCGGCGAATGCGATACGATGACGATGCCGACATTGCTCATGCGCGCCTCTCGATTATCTCGGCTACGGCCCGCACCAGAAGCGCGGTCGAGCGTGCGCCGGCATCCATATGACCGATCGAACGGTCGCCAAGGAAGGAGGCGCGCCCACGCAACGCCTTCATCGGCACGGTCGCCTCGGCTGCGTTGTCAGCGACCTCGGCGATGTCCGCTGCCGCCCTTCCCTGCAGCAGGGCCTCATGCACCGGCTGCAGCACATCGAGCATGGTTTTTTGCCCGGCCTGCGACTTGCCTCTGGCGGCCACCGCTTCGATCGCCTTGCCGAAGGCCGCAGCCAGATTGGCGCGATCCGGCGCGGCGGAAATCTCCTTGCCGAGCGCCATGAACAGCGTGCCGAACAGGGGTCCGGAGGCTCCGCCGACGGTCATCACCAGCTTGGTGCCGACCGCCTTCAGCGCCTCGGGCAACGGCTTTGCCGCGAACGCGCCGGCCTCGGCCCGCACGGCCTCGAAGCCGCGTTTCATGTTGAGCCCATGGTCGCCGTCGCCGATCGCCTGGTCGAGCCCGGTCAGCTCTTCGGCATGGGCGGCGATGGTGTTTGCCGCCGCCTCGATTAGCCTGGAAAGATCCGCTACCGCCATATCACCCATGCTCCTGGCCTCCGCGCTGCCGGCAGTACGAGAAAATTGCATATCCGGCAATTGAAGCATTCTTTTCCCCAGTCAAGCGGGTTCGAGCAACGCAGCGAGGGCAGTGAAGACCTCGGCGATGGCAAAGGCGCCGGGGTCGACCACGCCGTCGAGCTGGCTGCCAATATAGGCGGACCGCCCGGCCTTGGCCTTGCGCATGGCCGCGGTGGCCTCGGCGCCGCGTCGCGCCGCGACCGCCGCGTCCTCCAGACTGCCGCTATCCAACGCCCTCAAGGCGGGTTCCAGGGCATCGATCATCGTGCGATCGCCGACCCTCGCTCCGCCATGGAAGGACATCCGATCCAGGCCGACGAGAAGCGCCTTGGGAAGCGTTTCGCCAGATTTCGACGCCTGCGCGGCGGCGGTTAAGAAGATCGACAGCAGCACGCCACTGGAGCCGCCCATGCTGGTACTCAGGATGTCGCCGACGGTGGCGAGCGTTGCGGCAGGGTCGGCGAGCGGCAGTGTCTCAAGGCGGCTAAGCACGCTCCGCGCACCGGCCGCCACAGTCGATCCGGTGTCGCCGTCTCCCGCCTTGGCATCCAGTCCGTTCAACGCGCCTTCAAGCGAGATCAGCCGTTCGCAGACCGCGACAACCAACTGCTCGGTGCGTGCATCCTGGCTGGCTTTTGACGCGTTGTTCGGGCCGGTGGCTTTGGCCACCGGCACGACGCTCACTGGGCGAACGGCTCTTGCCGGCAGCCAGGCGTGAGGGCCGACCGGCGCCCGCAAGGCTACTTCGCGAGGCGCATCGAGCCGGATCAGCGACAGGGAAAAGCCGTTCATGTTGAGCGCCGTCATAAGCTGCCCGGGCCCGATCGTCAGCGTCACCTTTCGTGCCAGCGGTGAAGCCAACACCGCATTGGTGACAAGCAACATTTCCAGCGGCGGCACCGAACCGAGATTGTTGATCAGCAAGGCGTAGTCACTGGCGGGATCGAGCCGCGCGGCAAGGCGCTCCGACATGATCGCAACCAGCCTTTCGGCACTTTGCACCGCAATCCGCTCAACGCCCGGTTCGCCATGGATGCCGAGGCCGAGTTCGGCGTCGTCGGCGCCAAATCTTTCGTCATGGCTCTGGCCGGGGATCGAGCAGGACGACAGCGATATGCCGAGTGAAACGATGTCCACCGCCGCGGCCCGCGCCGTAGCGGCAACCGTCGCCAGATCGTTGCCGGCTTCCGACAGGTGGCCGGCGATCTTGTGCACGAACAAGGTGCCGGCAACGCCACGCGGCTGGGCAATATCCGGCAGGGCAATGTCGTCGGCGACGATCACCATCTCGACGCGGAAGCCTTCGGCGCGCGCCTTCTCGGCTGCCAAGCCGAAGTTGAGGCGATCACCGGTGTAGTTCTTGACGATCAGCAGGCACCCGGCGGGACCGGTTACCGCGCGGATGGCGGCCAATACTGCTTCCACGCTCGGCGAAGCAAAGATCTCGCCTGATACTGCCGCCGTCAGCATGCCCACGCCGACGAAGCCGGCATGCGCGGGTTCGTGCCCGGCCCCGCCGCCGGAGATGATGCTGACCTTGCTCTTATCCCAGTCCGCACGGAGGACGACCTTGATTTCGGGATAGCCCTCGAGGCGAGCGAGATCGCCGGCGCCGGTCGTGCCGAGAAAGCCGTCCAGTGCCTCAGTTACGATCGTATCCCTGCGATTGAAAAAATGCTTCATCGAATTGGTCCAGTCCGGTGCCCGAAATTGCCGGTTGAAAGGTGCCAGGAAAACACTCGCGCAGCGCTCACATCAGCCGTCGCCCATCGGCGCCGAAATACAGCGGCGAGCGATAGCGGATCATGATCTTGTCGCCCTGCGCCAGGTCGGTGTCGGGGTCGGTCAGCGTCACCAGCTTCCTGGTCCCCACCGTCACGTGCAGATGGTTCTGGTCGCCGAGATGCTCGACCCAATCGACGACGCCGTCGGCATGGCCGTTCGCCGCCTTCTCGATCGAAAGATGTTCGGTGCGCGCTCCGATCGTCTTGGTTCCCGCCGGCGCGCCGCCATCCGGCAGCAGTCCGACCGGCAACAAATTGATGGCCGGTTGGCCTAGCCTTGCCGCGACGTGAAGGTTTGCCGGCTCAGAATAGATCGTGCGCGGCGAACCGATCTGCACCAGCACGCCGTCGGCGAGGATGCCGATGCGGTCGGCCATGGTCATCGCTTCGATCTGGTCGTGTGTGACGTAGAGCATTGTAGCGCCGAGTTCGGCCTGGATGCGCTTCAGCTCGAGCCTGAGATCGGCGCGCAGCTTGGCGTCGAGCGACGACAGCGGCTCGTCCATCAGGTAGATCGACGGTTTGCGCACCAGAGCGCGGCCGATGGCGACGCGCTGCATCTCGCCGCCCGACAGTTTGGTCGAGCGACTATTCAGCTTGTGGTGGATGCGCACCATCTTGGCCACGTCCTCGACGCGGCGGCGGATCTGATCCTCCGGCATTTTGCGCGCCGGCGAGCGTAGCGGAAAGGCGAGGTTGTCGTAGACCGACAGATGCGGATAGAGCGAATATTGCTGGAACACGAAAGCGGTGTCGCGCTCGGCCGGCGACAGCGTCGTCGTGTCGTGGCCGGCAATATGGATCGAGCCCGCTTCGGGCCGCTCCAGCCCAGCGATCAGCCTGAGCGTCGTCGTCTTGCCGGCGCCAGTCGGCCCGAGCAGCACGACGAATTCCCCGTCGGCGATATGCAGGTCGAGATTGTCGACGGCGACATGCTCGCCAAAAACCTTGGTCACGCCTTTGATGTGAACGTCAGCCATGATGCGCTCTCCCCTGGGAGGCCGACTCATGGATTTCGGTGCGCACCGCACGGCCGGATCCTTTTGCGAACAGCGACAGCCGCGCGCTGCTCAGCGCCAGGCCGACATGATCGCCCGGATTGAGCCGGATTTCGGCCGGTACCCTGGCCTTGATGATGCCGTCTGCCGTCTCCACCGCCACAATCTGCGTGGTGCCGAGATATTCGGTGCCATAAATGGCGCCGCGCAGCTTCGAAGCGTCATCGAAACGGATGTGCTCCGGCCGGATGCCAAGCGCCATCTCGGCCGGCGCAATATCCTCCCGCACCTCCGGCACGGCCACCTTCGCGCCTTGCACAACAATTTCCCTGGCGCCCTTTGAAAGGCCGCCGCCGAAGCCGAGGAAATTCATCGGCGGCGAGCCGATGAAGTCGGCGACGAACATCGTTGCCGGCCGGTCGTAGATTTCGCGCGGCGTGCCGAACTGCTCGATGACGCCATGGTTCATCACCGCGATCTTGTCGGCCATCGACATCGCTTCCATCTGGTCATGCGTGACATAGACGGTGGTGGCGTGGATGCGGTTGTGCAGGTCGCGCAGCTCATGGACCATCAGGTCGCGGAATTCGGTGTCGAGCGTGCCGAGCGGCTCGTCCATCAGGAAACACTTTGGCCGCCGCACGATGGCGCGGCCGAGCGCTACGCGCTGGCGGTCGCCGCCGGCAAGCCCGGAGACGGATTTGTTGAGCAGATGGTCGATCCGCAAAAGCTTCGCCGTCTCTTCCACCCTGGCCCGGATTTCAGCGCCTGGCATGCCTTGCGCCAGCAACGGAAAGCCGATGTTCTTCCTCACATTCATGTGCGGATAGAGCGCGAACAGCTGGAATACGAAGGCGATGTCGCGCTCGCGGGCACGCCGCATGGTGACGTCCTCGCCGCCAAGCAGGATCTTGCCGCCGGTCGGCAGTTCGAGCCCGGCGATCATACGAAGCGTCGTCGTCTTGCCGCAGCCCGACGGCCCTAGCATGACGAAGAATTCGCCGTCCTCGACGACGAAGTTGGAATCCTGCACGGCGACGAAATCGCCGAATGCCTTTCTCAGATGTTCGACCCTGATCTCGGCCATCGTCTACTCCGGAAATTTCGAGACGATGATGAACATCGCCGTGCCGGCCAGCATGGTGATGAAGGAATAGGTGTAGAGCGCCAGCGCGAAGGGCTGGAACAGCATCAGGAAGCCGATGGCGATGATCGCCGTGGCGACGTTTTCCATCAGCCCGCGCCTGGCCCAAACGGGCCAGCGCGATTTGCGTTTTGCGGTCATGCTCATTTGCGCACCGCGCCGAAGGTGATGCCGCGCAGCAATTGCTTGCGAAGCAGGATGGTGAAGACCAGGATCGGCACCAGGAAGATCGTTGTGCCGGCCGCGACCGCCGGCCAGTCCTGGCCGCCTTCGCCGATGATGGTCGGGATGAAGGGCGGCGCGGTCTGCGCCGTGCCCGAGGTCAGTAGCGCAGCGAAGGCATATTCGTTCCAGGCAAAGATCAGACAGAAAATGGCGGTTGCGGCAATACCGGTGGTCGCCTGCGGCAGTACCGTGCGCCAGAACGCCTGCAGCCTGGTGTAGCCGTCGATCATCGCCGCTTCTTCATATTCGCGCGGGATCTCGTCGATGAAGCCTTTCAGCAGCCACACTGCCAACGACACGTTAACCGCCGTATAGAGCAGGATCATGCCGAGAGCCGTGTCCGACAGGCCAAGCTCGCGATACATCAGGTAGATGGGAATCGCGACCGCGATCGGCGGCATCATCCGCGTCGACAGGATGAAGAACAAAAGGTCGTCGGCGAGCGGCACTTTGAAGCGCGAAAAACCGTAGGCCGACAGCGTGCCGAGGAACACTGCGCAAAAGGTTGAGCCGAAGGCGATGATCAGCGAATTGACGAAGCGCGGCATGAAGTTCGAGGGGCCGGCGATCACCATGTTGCGCTTGCGCACCGTCTCGTCGCAAAGGCCCGTCGCCGGCCCCAGCGAGTTGATGTATTCCGGCGTCTGCCTTGTCCGCGTCGTGAACAGGTTACAGTAGCCCTCAACGCTGGGCTGGAACAGGATCTTCGGCGGATAGGCAATCGAATCCGGCGGCGTCTTGAAGCTTGTCGCGAAGATCCACAGCAGCGGTACGATCGAGATCAGCGCGTAGGCCACGATAATCGTGCCGGCGACGCGCTTCGACGTGGCCGAGGGTGCGACGACCGAATGGGCTGACGTCAGGCTCATCTCTGCTTCACCTTGTTGAGCGCCTTGACGTAGATGTTCGCCAGGCCGAACACCGCGACGAACAGGATGATGGCGAAGGCCGAGGAATAGCCCGTCCGCCAGCTTTCGAAGGCCTGCCGCTTCAGCGTGATCGAGGCCACTTCGGTGGTCGATCCCGGCCCGCCGCCGGTGAGCAAATTGACCATGTCGAACATCTTGAAGTTCTCGATTCCGCGAAACAACACCGCCAGCATGATGAAGGGCAGCGCCATCGGCAGCGTGATCGACCAGAACTGCCGCCAGTTGGAGGCGCGGTCGACCTCGGCCGCTTCGTAGATGTATTCGGGGATCGAGCGCAGGCCGGCGAGGCAGATCAGCATCACGTAGGGAGTCCACATCCAGGTATCGACGATGATGATCGACCATGGCGCCAGCGAGACGTTGGACAGCATGCTGATCTCGGTTGCCGGAATGCCGGTGACGAACGAAACGGCGTAGGCGAACAGCCCGATCTGTGGCTCGTAGAGGAAGCGCCAGAAATTACCGACCACCGCCGGCGACAGCATCATCGGCACCAGGATGATGGTCGTCCAGAAGGCGTGGCCACGAAACTTACGGTCGATCAGCCAGGCCAGCGTGAAGCCGATCAGCGTCTGCAGCAGGATGGTCCAGAACACGAAATGCGCCGTCGTCTGCATGGCGATCCAGATGTCCTGGTCAGCGAGGATGCGCTTGTAGTTGGCCAGCCCAAGGTTCTTCACCACCTCGTTGGGGCGATTGGCGCGAAAGTTGGTGAAGGACAGATAGATCGCCCAGAACAGCGGGAAGATATTGATGGCGAGAAGCAACAGGATCGTCGGCGAGATGAACAGCCAGGCGAGGCCCTTGTCGCTGATGCCCCGGACCTTGCGGGCCAACGGCTCAGGCGTAGCCCGGGCAACGCTGTCCGCCGTCCGATTGAGCATAGTCAGTCCTGCTTCGGTCACTTGGATCGTCTCGAGAATGGAATTTATCTGAACTGTGTCCCGTGCCAAGGGCGGCACGGGACGGTTCGGTCATGGGCTCGGGAGGAGCCGGTTACATCCGATTACATCTTGCCATCGTCCTGGAAGACCTCGGTCCAGTCCTTGACGAGGCCGTCGAGCGCGTCCTTGGCCGAGCCTTGCCCGGCAACGACATAGTCGTGGAAGCGCTTCTGCGATGCCTGCAGCAGCGGTGCGTAGCTCGGCTCGGCCCAGAAATCCTTCACGATGGCCATAGAGTCGAGGAAGGTCTGCGCATAAGGCTGGCTGGCCGGGAAGCCCGGGTCCTTGACGACCGCGTTGAGGCAGGAATAGCCGCCGAGCGACCACCATTTGGACTGCACGTCCTTGTTGGCGAACCATTTGATGTATTTGAGCGCGGCTTCCTGCTTGTCGGAATAGGAGACCACCGAGATGCCCTGGCCGCCGAGCTGGGCGAACTGGTCGCCGTCGGGACCCTTGGGATTGACGAAATAGCCGATCTTGTCGCCGCCGACATTTTCGTCCTTCTGCAGGCCTGGCCAGGTGAAGGCGAAGTTCATGTGCATCGCCACCTGGCCGGATTTGAAGGCGTCGACGCCTTCGCCCATGTAGCTGTTCGAGGCGCCGGGAGGGGTGCAGCAATCATAGAGCGCCTTGTAGAACTCCAAGCCCTTCACCGATTTATCGGAGTTGACGAAACCTTCCATCTCGTAGGGCTTTTTCGGATTTTCATACTGGAAGCCGAAGCTGTAGAGTACGTCCATGGCACCCATGGTGATACCTTCCGAGCCGCGCTCGGTGTAGATCGACGCGCCATAGACGGTCTTGCCGTCGATCTCGCGCTTCTGGAAGAATTCGGCGATCTGCCTCAGCTGGTCGAAGGTTGTCGGCGGGCCGAGATCCCAACCGTATTTCTCCTTGAATTCCTTCTGCAGTTCCGGCTTGGAGAACCAGTCCTTGCGATAGGTCCAGCCGACGACGTCGCCCATAGCCGGCAGCGCCCAGTAATTCGGCGAGTTCTTCGGCCATTCCGAGTAGCCGACGACAGTCGCCGGCACGAAATCGTCCATGCTGATCTTCTCCTTGTCGAAGAAGTCGTTCAGCTTGACGTAATGGCCGTTCTCGGCGGCGCCGCCGATCCACTGGCTGTCGCCGATGATCATGTCGCACAGCTTGCCGTGCGAATTCAGCTCGTTGAGAAAGCGGTCGGCATAGTTGGTCCACGGCACGAATTCGAATTTCATGCCGATGCCGGTTTCCTTGGTGAAGTCCTTGGACAATTCCACGAGCGCGTTAGCCGGGTCCCAGGCTGCCCAGCAAAGCGTCAGATCTTCTGCCTGCGCGACGTTCGAAACGGCTGTCGACGCGAGGAGTGTCGATGCCAGTCCCAACGCCAGTTTCAAGGTCGATTTCATGCCTTCCTCCCATTTGCGAAACGCGTCCGGATGACGGTTTCAAGAGCCCGCTAAACCCCTCCTCCGGGGCCTAAACACAACGGCGCGGCAACACGTCGGATGTTTAGTAATTTGTTTAGTGATGCAATTTTTACTAAACAAGGCAAGCGAATTCGTTGCTGCACCGCAGCATGTCGAATCGGGGAGCAATGTCGGAGTTGCGGCGCCCGCCTAGGTCACCGTCTTGTTGCTGACCGTCACCGGACGGATCGCTGGGGGCGGCGGCAGCAGGGCGCGGATGTCGGCGAAGGGGAAGACCGGCTCGAAGCGGAAGGCCTCCGCGAACGCTCCGGCTGGGCCGTTGCACTGGCCGGCGCGAAAGGCGTTCAGCGTGCGCGCCGCATTGACGAAACGCTCGGGATCCTGCGACTGATGCGCCCGGATCGCCTCCGCCTTGAGATCGAAATGCCTGGAGGTATCGACGTAATGCGTCGGCGAAAACCCGGTGCCGCCGAGCGTGTCGGCATGCAGTACCGGCACCGAGAATGACGCGGCGATGCGCACGCCGTCCGACAGCGCGCGGTGGTCGCCATGATAGTCGTTCGGCGCATGGGTAATCGCCAGATCCGGCCCTATCTCGCCGATCAGTGCTCTCAGCGCCCCGATCAGGGCGGCGTCCGCCACCAGCGCGCCATCGGGAAAATGGATGAAGCGCGGCGTCACGCCAAGCAGACCGGCCGCCGCCGTCGCCTCTTTGCGGCGCGTGCGGGCAAGCGCGGCCGGATCGCCGTAGCCGCCCCTGGCGCCATCCGTGGCTACGGCAAAAAAGAGTTCTGCGCCTTGCGCGGCATAGGCGGCCATCGTACCGAACATGAAGATCTCGATGTCGTCCGGATGCGCGCCAAGCGCCAATATCTTCACTCTCATCCCTCCCGGAAATGGAAAACGTGCCCAACGGAATTCTGCTCGCTCTCATCGCCTATGCAAGCTATTCGTGCAGCGACGCGGTTGTCAAAAGCCTGGGCGGGCAGTTCAACGTCTTCGAGATCGGCTTCTTCTCGACATTGTTTGCCGGCTGCTTTCTGCTCTTTGCCAGGCCGCCAGGCGAGCGTTGGCGCGATTTCTGGCGCACGACACGGCCTTGGGCGGTACAGGCCCGCGCCTGGGCCGGCATCGCCTCCGGCGTGCTCAGCGTCTACGCCTTCACCACCATCCCGCTGGCGGAAGTCTATGCGCTGATCTTCCTGGCGCCGCTGTTCGTCACCATCCTGGCCACGCTCGTCCTCAAAGAGAAGGTCGGCCCATGGCGGTGGCTGGCGGTCGTCGCTGGCTTTGCCGGGGTGATGCTGGTCGTCAGGCCTGGGTTTCGCGAGTTGCATCTTGGTCATCTGGCGGCGTTCATCATCGCCTTCCTGGCCGCCACCAATGTCATCCTGATGCGTTCGCTCGCCGCGCAGGAAAAGCGCACGACGATGCTCGGCGTGCTGATCGGCTACGGCCTGCTCTTCAACGGCGTCGGTGCGGCGGCTACCTCGTTCTCGCTGCCGGATGGCAGGCAATGGGCGTGGCTGGTGCTGGCCGGCGCCTTTACCGCCGGCGGTCAGTTGCTGCATCTGCTGGCGGTCAAATACGCGCCGGCCAACCGCATCGCGCCAACGCATTATTCGCAAATCGTCTGGGCGGTGGTTCTGGGCGCGCTGTTCTTCAGGGAATATCCCGATTTTCTGTCGCTGGTCGGGCTCGCCGTGGTCGGCGGCTCGGGCCTGCTGACGATGGTGCGCGAGGAGGTGCGGCTTGGCACGGTGCGCTGGAACCCTTTTTCGCGGACCCGACTTTGAGCTGGTACCAAGGTTGCGCGGCGACCGCCACCGCTGATATGCGATCGCTGCCAACTGGCTGCACATCATAGGACAATGACGACAAAACCTTTGCCGGACCTGCCGGTCTCCGCGGTCTTGCCGGCGCTCAATGAAGCGCTGAGCCATGGTAACAGCGCCGTGCTGGTGGCTCCGCCCGGCGCCGGCAAGACGACGCTGGTTCCGCTGACGCTGCTCGATGCGCAATGGCTCGGCGCCGGAAAGATCATCCTGCTCGAGCCGCGCCGCCTCGCCGCCCGCGCTGCCGCCCGCCGCATGGCCGAACTGCTTGGCGAAGAGCCCGGTGAAACCGTCGGCTATGCCATGCGCATGGAAAACCGGACTTCCGCGAAGACCAGGATCGTCGTCGTCACCGAAGGCGTGTTGTCCCGCATGATCCTCGACGATCCCGAGCTGCCTGGTGTCTCGGCGGTGTTGTTCGACGAGTTCCACGAACGTTCGCTCGACGGTGATTTCGGGCTGGCGCTGGCGCTCGACGTGCAGGGTGCGCTGAGGCCCGACCTCAGATTGCTGGTCATGTCAGCGACGCTCGATGGCGCGCGTGTCGCAAAATTGCTTTCCGGCGCGCCGGTGATCGAGAGCGCAGGCCGCGCCTTTCCGGTCGACATCCGCTATGACGAGCGGCCGGCCGGCGTCACCATCGAGGATGCCATGGCCAGGGTGATCCGCTCGGCGCTTGCCGGGGAGGAGGGCAGCGTGCTTGTCTTCCTGCCCGGCCAGCGCGAGATCGAGCGCACCGCCGAGCGGCTGGCGGGCAAGGTCGGCGCCGACACCGACATCGTGCCGCTCTACGGCATGCTCGACAACAGGACGCAGGACGCAGCGATCAAGCCGGCGCCGCCCGGCCGTCGCAAGGTCGTGCTGGCGACGTCGATCGCCGAAACCTCCATCACCATCGACGGCGTGCGCGTCGTCATCGATTCCGGCCTGTCGCGGCTGCCGCGCTATGAGCCGGCCAGCGGCCTGACGCGGCTGGAGACGGTGCGTGCTTCCCGCGCTTCCGCCGACCAGCGTGCCGGCCGGGCCGGGCGCACACAGCCGGGCGTCGCTATCCGGCTGTGGCGGGCCGAGCAGACAGCGGCACTGCCGGCCTTCACGCCACCGGAAATCCTCGAAGCCGATCTCTCCGGCCTGTTGCTCGATTGCGCGGCGTTCGGCGTTGCCGATCCGACGAGCCTGTCCTTCCTCGACCCCCCGCCGGCTCCGGCGCTCAACGAGGCAAGGGCGCTGCTGCGCGCGCTCGATGCCGTCGATGCGGCAGGGCGCTTGACGGAGGCCGGTGCCGCGATGCGCAAGCTGGCTCTGCCGGTCCGGCTCGCCCACATGGTCGCCGAGGCGGCAAGGACCGGCCAGGCGCTCGAGGCGGCGATGCTGGCCATGCTGCTCACCGAGCGCGGCCTTGGCGGCGATGGTGCCGATCTCGAACGGCGGCTGATGCGCTTTCATGCCGAAAGATCGCCGCGTGCCACCGCTGCCCGGCAGCTGGCCGAGAGGTTGGCAAAGCAGGCTTCACCCTCCCCCTCGACGGGAGGGTCGGCGAGCGAGCCGAGCGCAGCGAGACGAGGGAGACGCGGCGGGGTCGCCGATGGCGTGCCCGAACCGACCCCACCCCGGTCCGCTACGCGGATCGACCCTCCCCTCAAGGGAGAGGGCAGCACCGCCGGCGCTCTCCTCATCCATGCCTGGCCGGACCGGGTCGCTAAAGCGCGCGGCGAGCGTGGCCGCTTCGTGCTTGCCAACGGCTCCGGCGCCATGCTCGACGCCTCCGACCCGCTGGCCGGCGAGACCTGGCTCGTCGTCGCCGATCTGCAGGGTAAGGCGCAGAACGCCCGCATCACCGCGGCGGCGGCGCTCGACGAGGCCGACATCCGCACCGCGCTGGCGGAAAAGATCGAGACTCGCCGCGAGGTGAGCTTCGACCGCGATAGGCGCGCGGTGCGGGTGCGCGAAACGGCTCGGCTCGGCGCCATCACGTTGTCCGAACGCATGCTGCCGGCGCCGACCGGTGCCGACGCAGACAGCGCCATTCTCGACGCCTTGCGCGAACACGGCCTGTCGCTGCTGCCGTGGAGCAGGGAAGCGGAGACGTTGCGGCAGCGGCTCGGCTGGCTGCATCGCGGCCTCGGTGCGCCATGGCCCGATGTCTCCGATGCGGCGCTCGTCGAGCGCCTCGACGACTGGCTGCTGTCGTTCCTTTCCGGCGCCGCATCCTTTGCCGCGATCGATCCCAGCGTGCTTTCGCAAGGCCTGATGACGCTGGTACCGCACGAATTGCAGCGCAAGATCGACACATTGGCGCCGACCCATTTCGACGCGCCGTCGGGCAGTCGGCTGCCGATCCGCTATGACGGCGAATGGCCGGTACTGGCAATCCGCGTGCAGGAGCTGTTCGGCCTCGACCGGCATCCCGCGATCGCCAACGGCACTGTGCCGCTGACGCTCGAATTGCTGTCACCGGCGCGCCGGCCGATCCAGACGACGCGCGACCTGCCCGGGTTCTGGCGCGGCTCCTGGGCCGATGTGCGGACAGACATGCGCGGCCGCTATCCCAGGCATGTCTGGCCGGAGAACCCGCTTCTCGCCGCCGCAACGAGCCGCGCCAAACCGCGCGGTACCTAATGATTCCCGGACTGTTATCCCGAACGGAAGGCCAGCTTCGGCGCTTTTTCGGAAAAGACCTCCGGCTGTTTCCCCTCTATAATCATTGGCCATGATAAACATCCTGCACGCACCCGACTTCCAGCAAAGCCAGCGGCTGCGCCTCAACACGCTGATCAGGTTGCGCTGGCTTGCCATCGTCGGCCAGAGCCTGACCGTGCTTGTCGTCGCTTACGGGCTGAAATTTCCGCTGCCGGTCAGCATGTGTTTTGCGCTGATCGCTTGTTCGGCCTGGATGAACCTTTTGCTGACCTTCCGCTATCCGGCGGCGCATCGGCTTACCCCGCCCTCGGCCTTTGCCATCCTGACCTTCGACAGCCTGCAGCTTGCCGGCCTGCTCTACATGACCGGCGGCCTCACCAATCCGTTTTCGCTGCTGATGACCGTGCCCGTCGTCGTCTCGGCGACGTCGCTGCCGCTACGGCTGACCGCCATGCTCGGCGCGCTGGTGATCGTGGCGGCGACGCTGCTGGTCTTTTACCACCTGCCGCTGCCCTGGCATGAGGGCGCGCCATTGGCGATGCCGTTCATTTATGTCGCCGGCATGTGGATGGCGGTGTTCTGCTCCATCGCCTTTACCGCGATCTATGCCTTCCGGGTGGCCGAGGAGGCGCGGCTGCTTGCCAACGCGCTTGCCGCCACCGAACTGGTGCTGCAGCGAGAGCAACATCTCTCGGCCCTCGACGGCCTCGCCGCCGCCGCCGCGCACGAGCTCGGCACGCCGCTCGCCACGATCGCGCTTGTCGCCAAGGAGATGGAGAAGGCGCTTGGCGAAGATCCCAAATACGGCGAGGACGTGAAGCTGCTGCGTTCGCAGAGCGAGCGCTGCCGCGAAATCCTGAAGCGCCTGACCAGCCTGTCCTCCGAGAGCGAGGTGCATCTCTCGCGCCTGCCGCTGACCTCACTGGTCGAGGAAGTGACGGCACCGCACCGCGATTTCGGCATCTCGATTAAGCTTCGGCCGGGCGAGCGCATCGGCCCGGAACCGGTGGGCCGGCGCAATCCCGGCGTCATCTACGGCCTCGGCAATCTGGTCGAGAACGCCGTCGACTTCGCCCACAAGAATGTCACCGTGCGCTGGAGCTGGAACGAGGCCGTTGTCAGCTTCACGATCATCGACGACGGGCCGGGCTTTCCGCCCGAGATCATCGACCGCATCGGCGAACCCTATATGTCAACGCGACAAGGCACCGAAGCCGGCGGCGGCCTCGGCCTCGGCCTATTCATCGCCAAGACCTTGCTCGAACGCTCCGGCGCGACGCTCGATTTCCGCAATTCGAGCGAGCCCGGCGAGGGCGCTATCGTGCAGATATCGTGGCCGCGCAGCGTCTTCCTCAATCCCGAGCAGGCTTCGGCCACCATGTTCGACACGGCCTAAATTGGACAATAGCGTTGCGAAACTGTATTTGCGTAAAAATCAGGCAGCAGGATTTTCAGCACGATGAGTACTGACGAAACGATTGGCGCAATGGTCGAAGGCGAGGACACCTCGCTGCTGATCGTCGACGACGACAAGCCGTTCCTGACGCGGCTTGCCCGCGCCATGGAAACCAGGGGTTTTGTCGTCGAGACGGCAGAGAGCGTCGAGGAAGCGGTTGCCAAGGCGCGCGCCAATCCGCCGGCCTATGCGGTGGTCGACATGCGGCTGGCCGACGGCAACGGCCTCGACGTCGTCGCCGCGATCCGCGAGAAGCGCGACGATGCCCGCGCCATCATCCTCACCGGCTACGGCAACATCGCCACCGCGGTGACGGCGGTGAAGCTCGGCGCTATCGACTATCTGTCGAAGCCGGCCGACGCCGACGACATCTTTGCAGCCCTGACCCGCACGGCGGGCGAACGCGCAGCACCGCCCGAAAATCCGATGTCGGCCGACCGGGTACGCTGGGAGCACATCCAGCGCGTCTATGAAATGTGCGACCGCAACGTCTCGGAAACCGCGCGCCGGCTGAACATGCATCGCCGCACGCTGCAGCGTATCCTCGCCAAGCGCGCGCCGCGCTAAAAGGCTCTGACTGCAGGCTTGCCCGGCCAGCGCTGTTTGCGCATCATCGCTTGGCGGTGTCGGACCTTGCCGCTGATACGACGGAGGCGACATGCAGGACGAAAAGCGGCTGGTCTCCATGCTGCGCGAATTCCTCGACAGCGAGGCGGCCGGCGGCCTCATCCTGATGGCTGCGGCGGCGCTGGCCCTGATCGTCGCCAATTCGCCGCTGGGCGAGGCTTATTTCTCCGCCCTCCACGCCTATCTCGGACCGCTCAGCGTCTCGCACTGGATCAATGACGGCCTGATGGCGGTGTTCTTCCTGCTGGTCGGCCTCGAGATCAAGCGCGAGATGCTCGACGGCCAGCTCTCGACTTGGCCGCGCCGCGTGCTGCCCGGCATCGCCGCCGCCGGCGGCATGGCGGTGCCGGCACTGGTCTACGTCGCCATCAACCGCAACGATCCGGCCGCTCTGTCCGGCTGGGCGATCCCGACCGCCACCGATATCGCCTTTGCGCTCGGAGTGCTGTCGCTGCTCGGCAGCCGCGTGCCGGGCTCGCTGAAGATATTCCTCACCGCGCTCGCC
Source organism: Mesorhizobium sp. M0563 (assembly GCF_040321065.1). Taxonomy (NCBI): domain Bacteria; kingdom Pseudomonadati; phylum Pseudomonadota; class Alphaproteobacteria; order Hyphomicrobiales; family Phyllobacteriaceae; genus Mesorhizobium; species Mesorhizobium sp. M0563. Next base: position 18,775 of record NZ_JAMYQV010000022.1, on the reverse strand, counting down.
ATCATCGACGATCTCGGCGCCGTGCTCATCATTGCGGTGTTCTATACCAGCGGCCTGTCGCTCGCCTATCTCGGCGCCGCCTTCTCGGTCATCGCGCTGCTGGTGGTGCTCAACCGCATGCGGGTGCTGACGTTGCTGCCGTACGTCTTGCTCGGCATCGTTCTGTGGGTTTTGGTGCTCAAATCGGGCGTCCATGCGACGCTTGCCGGCGTCGCGCTGGCCCTCACCATTCCATTGAAGATATCGCTGGGCAGCGGCCACGATCTCGACCATTCGCCGCTGCACCGGCTCGAACACGGCCTGCACAAAGTCGTCGCCTTTTTCGTCATTCCGATTTTCGGCTTTGCCAACGCCGGCGTCTCGCTCGGCGGTCTCAGCGCTGCCGCCCTGGCCGAGCCGCTGACGCTCGGCGTCGCCGCCGGCCTCGTCGCCGGCAAGCTGGTCGGCGTGTTCGGGTCTTCTGCGCTTGCCATCCGGCTCGGCTTCGCCGATCTGCCGGTCAATGCCGGCTGGCTGCACATGATCGGCATTTCGCTGCTCTGCGGCATCGGCTTCACCATGAGCCTGTTCATCGGCCTGCTCGCCTTCGCCAGCGACGTCGCTCTGCAGGACGCGGTCAAGGTCGGCATCCTCGCCGGCTCCTTCATCGCCGCGCTCCTCGGCGCCACCGTGCTGCTGGTGGCGCCGGCGGCGGACGGGACGGACGAGGCGGAAGAATAGTCGCGCCGCCACTTCCGGCCTTCAGGCCACCTTCTCCCGCATCTGGACCCTACCCGTGCGCAATCATGACGTGGCGGACGGCTGTGTAATCCTCCAGCGCATAGAGCGACATGTCCTTGCCGTAGCCGGATTGTTTCAACCCGCCATGCGGCATCTCGTTTGTCAGCATGAAGTGGGTGTTAATCCAGGTGCAGCCATATTGCAGGCGGGCGGCCGTCGCCATGGCGCGCGAAACGTCCTTGGTCCACACCGATGACGCCAGGCCATAGTCAGAGTCATTGGCCCAGTTCACCGCCTCGTCGACTTCGGAAAAACGGGTGACCGAAACCACCGGGCCGAACACTTCGCGGCGCACGATCTCGTCTTCCTGCAGCGCGCCGGCGACGACGGTCGGCTGGTAGAAGAAGCCGGAGCCCTCGCCCGGCTTGCCGCCCGTGGTGATCTCGATGTGCTTGAGCTCAGACGCGCGCTCGACGAAGCTCGAGACGCGATCACGCTGGCGACGCGAAATCAGCGGGCCGATCTCGTTCTCGGTATCGTCGGGGCGATCATACTTGATGGTCGAGACCGCAGCGGAGAGGTCGGCGACAAGCTTGTCGTAGATCTTCTTGCCGGCATAGATGCGGCAGGCGGCGGTGCAGTCCTGGCCGGCATTGTAATAGCCGAAGGCGCGCAGACCGTTGACCACTGCACCGAGATCGGCGTCGTCGAAGACGATGACGGGCGCCTTGCCACCGAGCTCGAGATGTGTGCGCTTGACCGATTTGGCGGCGGCCTGCAGCACCTTCTTGCCAGTGGCGACGTCGCCGGTGATCGAGATCATGTTGACCTTCGGGTGGTTGATCAGCGTGTTGCCGACACTGTCGCCGCGGCCGAGCACGACGTTGACGACGCCTTCCGGCAGGATCTCGGCAAGGATTTTCGCCAGCTTCAGCGCGGTCAGCGGCGTCTGTTCCGACGGCTTGAAGACGACGGTGTTGCCGCCGGCAATCGCCGGCGCCAGCTTCCAGGCCATCATCATCAGCGGATAGTTCCACGGCGCAATCGACGCGACAACGCCGATGGCGTCGCGGCGGACCATCGAGGTGTGGCCGGGAATGTATTCGCCGGCGACCTGGCCGGGCATCGAGCGGACCGCACCGGCAAAGAAGCGATAGCAGTCGACGATCGCCGGGATCTCGTCATTAAGCACGGCATTGATCGGCTTGCCGCAGTTCAGCGCCTCGAGCGCCGCGAAATCCTGTGCCGCGGCCTCGATGCGATCGGCGATCTTCAGGAGATAGCCGGCGCGCTGCGCCGGCGTTGTGCGGGACCAGGTGACGAAGGCTTTTTCGGCGGCAAGCACCGCCGCCTCGATCTGCGCCGGGCTGGCCTCGGGCAGATTGACGATGCTCGCCCCGGTCTTCGGGTTGAGGATCGGTTCCTCGGTCTCGGTGCCTTTTTCGAATTTCGAGCCGATCAGCATCTGCGTGTCCATGGAAGTCTCTCCCTTATGAACGAGATCATTTGCCCGAACCGGCGATCTGGTCGCCGTCGCGGGTCAGGTAATAGGCAGCGAGGATGGGAAGCAGCGTCACCAGCACCACCACCATGGCCACGACATTGGTGACCGGACGCTGGCGCGGACGGATCAACTCTTCGAGCATCCAGATCGGCACCGTCTGCTGCTGGCCGGCGGTGAAGGTGGTGACGATGACCTCGTCGAAGGACAGCGCAAAGGCAAGCATGCCGCCGGCCAGCAGCGCGGTTGCGATGTTGGGCAGCACGACATGCCGAAAGGTCTGGAAACCGTCGGCGCCGAGATCCATCGACGCCTCGATCATCGAGCCGGACGTGCGGCGGAAACGGGCGACCGCATTGTTGTAGACGACGACCACGCAGAAGGTGGCGTGGCCGAGGACGATCGTCCAGAACGAGAACGGGATTTCGGCCAGCGCGAAGGCCGAGCGCAGCGCAATGCCGGTGATGATGCCGGGCAACGCGATCGGCAGGATGACCAGCAGCGAGATGGTTTCGCGGCCAAAGAATTTTGTGCGGGACACGGCGGCGGCGCAGAGCGTGCCGAGGACCAGCGCGATGGCGGTTGAGATCGCCGCGACCCGTACAGACAGCGACAGCGCCTGCCAGACGTCGGGGCGGTTCCAGGTGACGGCGAACCATTGCGTGGTCAGGCCCGGCGGCGGCCAGACGAAGCTCTTCTCCTCGGTGGTGAAGGCATAGACGAAGATCAGCAGAATCGGCAGGTGCAGGAAAAGCAGGCCCCCGGTGGCAGCGAGCTTCAGGCCGATCGGCGCGGATTGGCCGCGGTCAGAGCGCATCGAAGGCCCCCATGCGCTTGGCGCCCCAGAGATAGAAGCCCATGATGACGATCGGCACCACAGTGAAGGCGGCGGCGAGCGGGATGTTGCCGGCGGTGCCCTGCTGCGAATAGACGGCCTGGCCGATGAACAGCCGCGAGGTGCCGATGATCTGCGGAATGATGTAGTCGCCGAGCGTCAGCGAGAAGGTGAAGATCGAACCGGCGACGATACCCGGCAATGCCAGCGGGAACAGCACGTTGCGGAAGGTCTGGCCGGGTGACGCGCCGAGATCGGAAGAAGCCTCGACCAGATTGCCCGGCACGCGCTCGAGGGCCGCCTGCACCGGCAGGATCATGAACGGCAGCCAGACATAGACAAAGACGATGAAGGTGCCGGTGGACGATACCGACAGCGAGTTGCCGCCGACGATCGGCAGCGACAGCCAGGCATCAAGCAGCCACAGAAGATGCAATTTGGTCAGCAGCCACGTCAGGATGCCTTCCTTGGCGAGGATCAGCTTCCAGGCATAGATCTTGACCAGGTAGCTCGACCACAGCGGCAGCATGACGCCGAGATAAAACAACGCCTTCCAACGGCCGCGCGCATAGCGCGCCGCGTAATAGGCGATGGGAAAGGCAATGACCGCCGACGCAAACGTCACCAGCGCCGCCATCGTTACCGTGCGCAGGATGATGTCGAGATTGGCGGCCTGCAGCAGGTCGCCATAAGTCTTCAGCGTGAACTCGCGGTTGATGAGGCCGGAGAACTCGTCGATCGAGAAGAAGCTCTGCAAAAGCAGCGCGAACAGCGAGCCGATATAGACGATGCCGAGCCAAAGAACCGGCGGCAGCAGCATGAGCAGAAGCAGGAGTTGGGGCCGGCGCCAGAAGAGGTCGGAGAGCGCGCCGCGCAGGCCGCCGCTTCCCGGCAGGATGGCGGGGGTCGTGGCCCGCGGCATGGCGGCGTCCAGGCTCATCCCAGCTCGTCCATCAGATGCAAATGCTCGCGGTTGAAGGTGAGCACCACCGCCTCGCCTTCCCGGGGCAAGGCAGCACCCGCCGGCACGATGGCATGCAGCCGCAAGCCTTCGGCATCGAGCGCCAGTCTTATCGTCGCGCCGAGATAGTTGGTCGACACCAGGCGAGCCGCAACGCCGTCGCCCTTGGCCGCCCGGCCGATGCGAATGGATTCAGGGCGCAGGCTGCCCCAGCGATGCTGGCCGGCATAGCGCTGGACGAAATCCGGCGGCAGTACGTTGGACGAGCCGACGAAATCGGCGACGAAGCGGGTCTTGGGGCGCTGGTAGATGTCTTCCGGCGTGCCGATCTGCATGATCTTGCCGTCGTTGAAGACGGCGACGCGATCGGCCATCGACAGCGCCTCGCCCTGGTCATGGGTGACGAACACGAAGGTGATGCCGAGCGCCTTCTGCAGCGATTTCAACTCCTCCTGCATGTTCTCGCGAAGCTTGAGGTCGAGCGCGCCGAGCGGCTCGTCGAGCAACAGCACCTTGGGCTGGTTGACCAGCGCACGGGCGAGCGCGACGCGCTGGCGCTGGCCGCCGGAAAGCTGGCCAGGGCGACGCGCGCCGTAGCCGGGAAGCCGCACCAGCGCCAGCGCTTCTTCCGCCGCCTTTTGCCGCTCCGGTCTGCCGACGCCCTTGACCATCAGCCCATAGGCGACGTTGTCGAGCACGTTGAGATGCGGGAACAGCGCATAATCCTGGAACACGGTGTTGACGTTGCGGCGATAGGGCGGCACGCCCTCGGCGCGTTCGCCGAAGATCGAGATCGAGCCCGCCGTCGGCTGCTCGAACCCGGCGATGAGGCGCAGGCACGTCGTCTTGCCCGAGCCGGAAGGCCCGAGCATGGCGAAGAACTCGCCCGGCACGATGTCGAGATCGACCGCGTCGACGGCACGCACGCTGCCGAAATGGCGGGAGACTTTTTGGAAAGAAACGGCGGGGGTCATGGGTTGTCCTGATCTGTCAGGCTCATCAAATTCAGGGTAGCGCTGCCCCTCATCCGCCTGCCGGTACCTTCTCCCGTAGTGGACGGGGAGAAGGGAGGCGCTCCAACGCTGGCGACCCCCCGTTCTTCACGGGGAGAGGGTAAGGGTGAGGGGCAGCGCCGAGCTTCGTAGGTGAGACGAACTCACCGTCCGCCGATGACGCCGATATAGTCCGACACCCAGCGGTAATAGGGCACGCACTGGTCGTTCTGGGTGGCGCATTTCGAGACCGGCGTCTTCCAGAACTTGATCTTGTCGAAATTGTCGTAGCCGTTGGTCTTGCAGCCCTCTTCGCCGAGCAGTTCGTTGCCCTTGCAGGCGGCGGGCACCACCGGCAGCGAGCCGAACCAGGCGGAGACGTCGCCCTGCACTTTCGGCGACAGCGAATGCTCAATCCACATGTAGGCGCAGTTCGGGTGGGCCGCATCGGCCTCCATCATGGTGGTGTCGGCCCAGCCGGTGACGCCCTCCTCGGGAATGGTCGAGGCGACCGGCTTCTTGGCCGCGATCAGCGTGTTGACCTGATAGGGCCATGAACCGGAGGCGACGACGCCTTCGTTCTGGAAATCGTCGACCTGGATGGCAGCGTCATGCCAGTAGCGTCCGACCAGCGTACGCTGGACGCGCAGCAGGTCGAGCGCAGCCTTGTACTGGTCCTCAGTCAGTTCGTACGGATCCTTGATGCCGAGCTCCGGCTTGTGGGCCATCAGGTAGTTGGCGGCATCAGCAATGTGGATCGGCCCGTCATAGGCCTGGACGCGGCCCTTGTTCGACTTGCCGTCGGGTAGCTTCATTTCCTCGAACACGATGTTCCAGCTCTTCGGCACCTCCTTGAACACTTCGGTGTTGTACATCAGCACATTCGGCCCCCATTGGTACGGCACGCCGTAATGGACACCGCCGACGGTGAACCAGGGCGCATCCTTCAGCCGGTCGTCGACCGTCTTCCAGCTCGGGATGAGGTCGGTGTTGATCGGCTGGACGCGCTTGCCCGCAACCAGGCGCAGCGAGGCGTCGCCGGAGGCAGTGACAAGGTCGAAACCGCCTTCGTTCATCAACGAAACCATCTCGTCGGAGGTGTTGGCGGTCTTGACGTTGACCTTGCAGCCGGTTTCCTTCTCGAACGAGGTGACCCAATCATAGCCCTTGTCGGTTTCGCCGCGCTCGATATAGCCCGGCCAGGCGACGATATTGACCTCGCCTTCACCCTTGCCCAGCTCCTTGACCTGGGCGATGGCCTGGCCGGAGAAGGTCAGCGCGACCGTCAAGGCAGTGCATGATTTCAGCAATGAATTCATCGTCGATCTCCCATTTTGCATGACCTCGAAACCGGTTTCGGTTTTCGGAAAAGGTCATGCGCCCGTTCAAACGTTGGATGCGCGGCTCTAAGGGGCCGTGCTCCTGCGGCAGCTTTGTTCCCTGGCTCAAAAGTGCTGCGAAATTTCCGGTTTCGCAAATTCATTTATCAGAAAGCCGATATCGGTTTTTCCGATACATCACCGGCCGATCTTCTCGGGCCGTTGGCGCACCATGCGCTGCGACTGGGCAAGTCCGATGAAGTCGCGCGCCGCCTGCGGCAGGCCGGAGCCGCGCCGCCAGACCATGCCGACTTGGACGACCGGCAACGATCCCGAAATATCGCGCGATTCGATGCGGTCGCCTTCCAGCGACCATGGCCGGTAGACGAGGTCCGGCAGCAGCGCCACGCCGGCGCCGGTGGCGACGAGACTGCGCACCGCTTCGACCGAGCGGGTGCGGAATGCGACGTGCGGTTTGGCGCCGATCGCCGTCAGCAGCTTTCCGGTATTCTCCTCGATCTCGTCGACGGTCAGCATGATCAGCGGTTCCGAGGCGATATCGCCGATGCCGATGATGTCGGCACCGGCCAACGGATGGCCGAGCGGCAGCCACAGCCGGTAGGCCGAGACTTCGAGGATTTCGGACTGCAGCGCGGTGCGGTCGCGCAGGTTCGAGGTGACCATGACCGCAATGTCGAGCTTGCCGCCGATCAACAGGTGCTCGAGATAGTCGCCATTGTCCTCGATCGCCGAGACCTCGACACCCGGATAGGCGCGGCGGTAGCGGGCAAGAAGATCGGACAGCACATAGCCGGCGACCAGCGAGGTGACGCCAAGTTGCAGCCGCCCGCTTGCCGCGATCTGTTCGCCGAAGAAGGCGCGGCGCGCATCGGAAACGTCGGCAAGGATCTTCCTCGCATGGCGCAGGAACTGGTGGCCCTTGTGGGTGATGTTCAGCCCGCGCGGGTGGCGCTCGAACAGCTCGACGCCGAGATCGTGCTCCAGCTCCTTGATCGCCTCGGTGACCGAGGATTGCGAGATCGACAGATTCTGGGCGGCGCCCGACACCGTGCCTTGCTCGGCGACGGCGATGAAGAACTGCAATTGGCGGATGGTGAAAGCCATGGCCGGACTAAACACGGCAGAGGCGGCGCTGGGAAGTGGGTGCTGGTGCCGTTCTCCCGATAGAGCTCAGTCCTCGCTTCCGCCATCCGCAATGCTGAGCCGCGCGCCGGCCTGGGCAAGGGCGGCGGCGATGTCATGCGGCGGCAGACGGTCGGTCGCGAGTTCGGAAAAGCCGTCGAAGCCGCAGACCTGAACCAGACCCTGCCGGCCGAATTTGCTGTGGTCGGTGACGACAAGCGAACGCTGGCCGCGCGACAGCACCATGCGGGCGAACTCAGCCTCTTCGAGGTCATAGTCCATGACACCCGTGATGGCATCGACCGCGCCGGTCGAAATCACCGCGTGGCTGACGGAGAAGCGGCTGACGAATTCGATGGCTGAGACGCCGAAAGCAGCACCGGAATCGCTGCGCAGCTCGCCGCCGGCCATATAGACCTTGTTGCCGTTGACGGTGGCCAGCGTGCGGGCGATGTCGGAGGAATTGGTGACGACCGTCAGCCGCCGGTGGCCGAGCAGCTCGCGGGCCAGGAAGCTCGTGGTCGTGCCGGTGTCGAGCATGATCGACTCGCCGTCGCGGATGGTGGCAGCGACCATGCGGGCAATTGCCCGCTTGGCATCGGCGTTCTCACGCATGCGCCGCTCGAACGGCGCTTCGCCGGCAATCGACGGCAGGCCGACGGCGCCATGCATCTTGAGGATGGAACCATCGCTGGTCAGTGGCTTGACATCGCGGCGTACCGTCTCCAGCGAGACGCCCAGCCGGTCAGCCAGGCTGGCAATGGTGACGGTGCCTTCCTCCTTGAGGAGGCGCAGGATTTCGCCATGCCGCTTCGAGTGGCCCATCGGTTCCAACCGGTCGAATTGTTGCACCATTGACCGTTTCTACAGCATAAATGCCACTTACTCCAAGATATTTCGCAAAATTCGGGCAAAAAAGCAGAAAACACCACAATTTCGCGTTGACAACGTCTCCAGCCTGGCGCGACATTATCGCTGTGACAGGCTCGGAACGGAGGCCGACGGCTGAGCCGCACGAAAAATTGCTTGCCTGAACGCCTGGGAAATCCTCGGGTGCGAGGGAACCGAAAATTAGGATCCGCGGGGGCGGATGCCGGCGTCGAAGAACCCGGCACAAAGGGGCTCGTCGGTGCGGTGCGGGATACCGATCCCGAGATCTGCACCGACGAGATCTTCGCGTTGCCTCCATTCCTCCGTCCGATTGTCATCGCTGGCCAGCCATGACATGCGTGGAAAATTGACCCAATGTTGGACGAGATCGTGACTGTCGAAGACCGCATCCGCGCGCTGCCTTGCTGGACCGGCAGCATCGACATTGCGCCGCTGCCGGGCGGGTTGAGCAATGCCAATTACCTGGTCAAGGACGCGGCCGGGCGGCACGTCGTGCGCATCGGGCAGGACTATCCGTTCCACCATGTCTTTCGCGAGCGCGAGATGATGACCGCGCGGGCAGCACACGCGGCAGGCTTCGCTCCGGCCGTCCGCTACACCGGACCCGGCGTCATGGTGACGGAGTATCTCGGCGCCAAGGCCTATGTCGCGCAAGACGTGCGCGCCGATCTCGGCCGCGTCGCCGCGTTGCTGCGCGGTTTCCACCGGGAGATGCCCGGTCATGTCTCCGGCGCCGGCTTCATGTTCTGGGTATTCCACGTCATTCGCGACTATGCGCGCACGCTGGAGGAAGGCGGCAGCCGCAAGCTGGGCGAATTGCCACGCCTGCTGACGCTGGCGGACGAGCTCGAGCGCGCGCAAAAACTGCTGCCGATCGTCTTCGGCCACAACGATCTTCTGCCGGCTAACATAATCGATGACGGTCACAGGCTATGGCTCATCGATTTCGAATATGCCGGCTTCAACACCGCGATGTTCGACCTTGCCGGCGCGGCTTCCAATGCCGGCATGAGCGACGAGGAATCCTTCGCCTTCCTGACCGCCTACTTCATGAAGGAGCCGGACGAAGCGATACGGCGCTCGCACGCCGCCATGCAATGCGCGTCGCTGCTGCGCGAGGCGATGTGGGGCATGGTTTCCGAGCTCTACCTCGATGCGCCCGGCGTCGACTACGCCGCCTACGCCGACGAAAACCTGGCGCGGCTCGAAGCCGCCCTGGAAAACTACAGGACAAAATACGGGATGCGGCCATGACCTTGCCCGCCCAGGCCGGCATCGTCGTCATCGGCGGTGGCATCATCGGCTGTTCGACGGCCTATCATCTGGCGCGCGACCACAAGGCCGAAATCGTGCTGCTCGAACAGGGCAAGCTGACCTCGGGCTCGACCTGGCATGCTGCCGGGCTGGTCGGCCAGCTGCGCTCGTCGGCGTCGATCACGCGGGTGCTCAAATATTCGGTCGATCTATACAAAGGGCTGCAAGCCGAAACCGGCCTTGCCACCGGCTGGAAGATGACCGGCTGCCTGCGGCTTGCCACCAATGCCGACCGCTGGACTGAGTATAAGCGGCTGGCAACGACGGCAAAGAGCTTCGGCATGGACATGCATCTGCTGTCGCCGACCGAGGTCAAGGAAATGTGGCCGCTGCTGGAAACCGGCGACCTCGTCGGCGCTTCCTGGCTGCCGAGCGACGGTCAGGCAAGCCCTTCCGACATCACCCAGTCGCTGGCCAAAGGCGCGCGCATGCACGGCGCAAAATTGTTCGAGGAGGTGCGGGTCACCGGCTTCGAAATGAGAGACGGCCGCATCACCGCGGTGAAGACCAGCAAGGGCGATATCGCCTGCGACAAGGTGGTGAACTGCGCCGGGCAATGGGCGCGGCAGGTGGGTGCGCTCGCCGGCATAAACGTGCCGCTGCAGCCGGTGAAGCACCAGTACATCATCACCGGGAGGATCGACGGCTTGGCGACCGATGCGCCGACGATTCGCGACCCCGATCGCCGCACCTATTTCAAGGAGGAGGTCGGCGGGTTGGTGATGGGCGGCTACGAGCCGAACCCGCAGGCCTGGACGACCGGTCTGCCCGGCGGCGATGTGCCGGACGATTGGGAGTTCCGGCTGTTCGACGATGATTACGATCATTTCGAGCAGCATATGAGCCAGGCGATCGAGCGTGTCCCGGCGCTCACCAATGTCGGCGTCAAGCAGATGATCAACGGTCCGGAGAGCTTTACGCCGGACGGCAATTTCATCCTCGGTGTGGCGCCGGAATGCCCCAATATGTTCGTCGGCGCCGGCTTCAACGCCTTCGGCATTGCATCCGGCGGCGGCGCCGGCTGGGTGCTGGCGCAATGGGTGGTCGACGGCGAGGCGCCGCTCGATCTGTGGGTGGTCGACATCCGCCGCTTTTCCGATCTGCACCGCGACCGGCAATGGGTCCGAGACCGCACGCTGGAAGCCTACGGCAAGCACTACACGATCGGCTTCCCGCACGAGGAATATGTCAGCGGCCGGCCACGCATCGTTTCGCCTTTATACGAACGGCTGCAAAAACATCGCGCCGTGTTCGGCTCGAAACTTGGCTGGGAGCGGCCGAACTGGTTCGCGCCGGAAGGCATCGAGCCGAAGGACCTCTATTCGATGGGCCGGCAGAACTGGTTTTCACCCGTCGGCGACGAGCACCGCCACGTGCGCGAAAAGATCGGCATTTTCGACCAGTCGTCTTTCGCCAAATACGAAATGACCGGTGCCGACGCGCTGAAGGCGCTGGACTGGATCTGCGCCAACGACGTTGCCAAGCCGGTCGGCCGGCTGACCTACACGCAGCTCCTCAACACGCGCGGCGGTATCGAGGCCGATTTGACCGTGGCGAGGCTCGATGAGGAGAAATTCTACATCGTCACCGGCACCGGTTTCCGCACGCATGATTTCTCCTGGATTGCCGATCATATCGGCAGCGAGTTCGACGTGACGCTGACCGACGTCACCGAGGAGTTCGGCACATTGTCGCTGATGGGGCCGCGCGCCCGCGACGTGCTGTCAGCGGTGACCGATGCCGACGTCTCGAACGCCGCCTTTCCGTTCGGCCATGTTCGCGAGATCGCCATTGCCGGCCACGTCATTCGGGCACTGCGCGTCACCTATGTCGGCGAGCTCGGCTGGGAGCTGCATGCGCCGATCGCGGCGACGGGCGAGGTTTTCGACGCGCTGATGACGGCGGGCGCTGTCCACAACATTCGCCCGGTCGGCTATCGGGCGCTAGAATCGCTGCGGCTGGAAAAAGGTTACCGCGCCTGGGGCGCCGATATCACGCCCAACGACACGCCGCAGGAGGCCGGCCTCGGCTGGGCGGTGAAGCTCAGGAAGAACACCGATTTCCTCGGCCGGCGGGCGCTTGAAAAGCTCGACGGCGCGGCGCTCAGGAAACGTTTTGCCGGCTTCACAGTCGATGATCCGGATATCGTGCTGCTCGGGCGTGAGACCATCCTGCGCAATGGCGAGGCCGTCGGTTATCTCACCAGCGGCGGCTATGGCTACACCGTCGGCAAGAACATCGGCTACGGCTATGTGCGCAATGCCGATGGCGTCGGCGATGATTTCCTCACCTCCGGCGATTACGAGCTGGTGGTGGCGATGGAACGGACGCCGGCTAAAATCCACCTCGAGCCGCTTTACGATCCGGCGGGAGCAAAGGTGAAGGCCTAGAGCCTTCCGGTTTCAGCCTCAGTTCACGATGAGCACCAGCCCCCGGCTGGGCACCGTATCGGCCTCGCCTGGCATCGAGACATAGGGCGGCGTCTCCTCGGCGCGGGTGACGGTGCCTTGCGCCTCGAGCTCGGCGATCCGCGCGGCAAAACCCGCATCCCACAGCGTGTTCTTCACCGTCAGCACGATCACCCCGCCCGGCCGGCAGATGCGGATCAGCTCGTCCAGACCCTCGGCCCCGACATGGCCGGACGTGAAGACGCCGGCTGAGATGATCCCGGCATAGGCATCGTCCACGAAAGGCAGCGGCGCGCCAAGCGCCAGGCAATGAAGGGCCGAATAGACGCCTTTGCGCGCGGCTTGCGCCAGCATGCCTTCCGAAATGTCGAGCGCCTCGACCTGCGGATAACCGGTGATGGCAAGCCATTCGCCGATGAGCCCGGTGCCTGCGCCAGCATCGAGGAGAGGAGCGGCGCCGCGCGGCAGATGGCGGGCCAGCAAGGCAAGGCAGATGGTCGGATGGCGATAGCCGGCCGCCGACATGTCGGCGTCATAGGTGCCGGCCCAGCTGTCGTAGAGCGCCGCGACGTCTTCCGGTCGCTTCGCCGCATAGGCTGCGGCGAGCGCGCTCTGCTGTTTGCTGTCCGTCATCGCTTTCCGTCGCCTGGTATCGATCTGCGACGCGATCATAGCCAAACGGCGAAAACTGTGGAACCGTCGTCGCGACAATAAAGACTGGAAAAGGAGCGAAAGCCATGGCGGACGACCAGGCACGCGCCGCACTTGCGGCCATTCCGATGCTGGCCGGTTATGACGGCCCGCTGGAACGGCTCGGCGGCCTGACCAACCTCGTCTTCAGGGGTAAGGATTTCTGCCTGCGTATCCCCGGCAAGGGTACCGAGGAATACATCAACCGCGCCAACGAGGCAGTGGCGGCGCGGGAAGCGGCGAAGGCCGGCGTCAGCCCGGAAGTGCTGCATGTCGATGCCGAGACCGGCGTGCTGGTGACCCGCTTCATCGCCAGCGCCGAGACGATGTCGCCGGAAAAATTCAAGACCCGACCGGGCAGCCCGGCACGCGCCGGCAAGGCCTTTCGCAAACTGCACACATCCGGCGCGGTGTTCCCCTTCCGCTTTGAACTGTTTGCGATGATCGATGATTATCTGAAAGTGCTGTCGACCAAGGACGTCGCCCTGCCTGCCGGCTACCACGATGGGGTCCGCGAAGCGGAAACCGTGCGCTCGGCACTTGCGGCTCATCCTCTGCCAATCGTCGCCTGCCACTGCGATCCGCTCTGCGAAAACTTTCTCGATACGGGCGACAGGATGTGGATCGTCGACTGGGAATATTCCGGGATGAACGATCCGCTCTGGGATCTCGGCGACCTCAGCGTCGAAGGGCAATTCGACGCCGCGCAGGACGAGGAGATGATGCTGGCCTATTTCGGCGGCGAGCCGAGACCGGCGGAGCGCGCCCGCATCGTCATCTACAAGGCGATGTGCGACCTGTTGTGGACGCTGTGGGGCTTGATCCAGCTTGCCAACGGCAATCCGGTCGACGATTTCCGCGCCTACGCCGACGGCCGCTTCGCGCGCTGCAAGGCACTGATGGAGACGCCGGAATTTTCACGGCATCTCGCGGCGGTGCGCCAGGGTTAGTTCACACCCTTCGGCACGTTTTCGGGCGGCACCGTGTCGACCACCTTCTGGCGGTGGAAGATGAACAGGCCGGCCAGCACGACAATGGCCGAGCCGACCAGGATGCGTGGCCCAGGCACATCGCCGAAGAAGGCCGAGCCGAAGACCACTGCCCACAACAGCAGGCTGTAATGCAGCGGCGCCAAGGTCGAGGCAGGCGCAAGCTTCAATGCCCTAGTGATCATCAGATGCGCGCCGCAGGAGACAATGCCGAGAAGCAGCATGGCGCCGAAATCGAGCGAGGACGGCGTCTTCCAACTGCCGATGGTCAACGCAGCGCCGACCAGCAGCGTGCCGATGGTTTGCCAGGTGACCAGCGAGGTGTCGCTGGTGCCGCGCAGTCGCCGGTTGAGGATGATGGCGAAGGCAAAGGAAATGCTGCCGGCGAGCGCGAACATCGACGACAGCGAGAACGCGGCCGAAGACGGCTTCAGCATGATCAGCACGCCGCAGAAACCGACCAGGATAGCCGCCCAGCGGCGCCAGCCGACCCTTTCGCCAAGCAAGAAGTGCGACAGCGCCGCGACATAGATCGGCCCGGCCATGTAGAAGCTCATCACGTCGGCGAGCGGCAGATAGACGACCGCCGCGTAGAACAGCGCCGTGTCGAGCGTCGTCATCACCACGCGCAGCAGCTGCAGCTCCGGCCGCTCCATGCGAAACAGCTTGGCCGCACCCTGATGTGCAATCATCGGCCCGAGTATGAAAAAGGCGCCGATCGAGCGGATCAGCACGACCTGGCCGACGGAAAAACTGGCGACCAGCCACTTGCCCATCGCGTCGTTCAAGGCAAACAGGAAATCGCCGGCGAGCATCAGCAGGATGCCGGCCAGCAGCACGTTCCTGATCGTCGAGTTCTGGGCTGCGGGCTGCGCCATTCCGTTACCGGTTCCTCGCCGTGGCTACGGTGACCCGCGTCGTAGTCGCTAGCAGCGGCCGTGACGAGGCGAAAATCGAGAATTCGGTAAGACCAGCGCCGGAAATCGGCTGGTCTAAGCGTGGCGCCGATTCACGGTGCCCGGCCTTCCGGCGATCGAAAGCCGCGTGTCCTGCCGGCTCCGCTCGGCCACCACCTTGCCTTTGGCAATGACGCAGAGCCGCTCGGGGCGCAGGCGCAGCGCCTCGAGCGGGTTGCCGGCATCGAGAACGACCAGGCTGGCGCGCTTGCCGACGGCCAGGCCAAGGTGGTCGAGACCCATGATGGCGGCATTGACGTTGGTGACCATGTCGAAACAGCGCGCCATCTCGGCTGGGCTCGACATCTGCGCGACATGCAGGCCCATGAAGGCGACGTCGAGCATGTCTGCGGTGCCCAGCGAATACCAGGGGTCGAGCACGCAATCCTGGCCCAAGCCGACGCGGATCCCGTGCGCCAGCATTTCCTTGACCCGCGTCAAGCCGCGGCGCTTGGGAAAGGTGTCGTGGCGGCCCTGCAGCATGATGTTGATCAGCGGATTGGGGATCGCCGAAACGCCGGCCTCGGCGATCAGCGGCAACAGCTTCGAGACGTAGTAATTATCCATCGAATGCATCGAGGTGAGGTGCGAGCCGGCCACTCTGCCCTGCAATCCAAGCCGCTGCGTCTCATAGGCAAGCTGCTCGACGTGGCGCGACAGCGGATCGTCGGTCTCGTCGCAATGCAGGTCGACCATCAGGCCGCGCTCGGCCGCGATCTCGCAGAGCTCGGTGACGGAGCGCGTACCGTCGGCCATGGTGCGCTCGAAATGCGGGATGCCGCCGACGACATCGACGCCCATGTCGAGCGCGCGGGTGGTGTTGTCGCGCGCCGTCGGCGAGCGGTAAAACCCGTCCTGCGGGAAGGCGACCAATTGCAGGTCGATATACGGCGCAACCGTCTTCTTCACGTCGAGCAGCGCTTCCACCGCCAGCAGGCGATCGTCGCAGACATCGACATGGGTGCGGATGGCGAGCAGGCCCATCGACACCGCCCAGTCGCAATAGGCAAGCGCACGGTCGCGCACCGCCTCGTGGGTCAGAAGCGGCTTCAGCTCGCCCCACAGAGAAATGCCTTCGAGCAAGGTGCCCGAGACATTGATGCGGGGAATGCCGAGCGAAAGCGTGGCGTCCATATGGAAATGCGGATCGACGAAAGGCGGCGAGACCAGATTGCCATGGGCATCGATCGCCGTGCCGGCGCTGATGTTGAGCTCAGGCTCGATCGCCGCGATCGTCTCGCCGACGATGCCGATATCGGCGATCCTGCCGTCGGGCAGCGTCCCGCCGCGCACCACAAGGTCGAAATCCATTTATCGCCACCTCGTTGAAGAATGATGCCTATTCCGGCACGTACCGCACCGCACCCTTGGCAGCACTGGTTGCCATCGCCGCATAGGCGCGCAAGGCCATCGTCACCTTGCGCTTGCGCTTTTCCTCGGGCTTCCAGGCAGCCGTTCCCTTCGCCTCCATCGCCGCGCGACGGGCGATGAGTTCCGCGTCGTCGACAGCCAGCCGGATGGTGCGGTTGGGGATGTCGATCTCGATCGTGTCGCCTTCCCTGACCAGCCCGATCAGCCCGCCTTCCGCCGCTTCCGGCGAGACGTGGCCGATCGACAGGCCGGAGGTGCCGCCGGAAAAGCGCCCGTCGGTGATCAGTGCGCAGGCTTTGCCGAGACCCTTCGATTTAAGATAGCTGGTCGGATAGAGCATTTCCTGCATGCCGGGGCCGCCGCGCGGCCCTTCATAGCGGATGACGACGACATCGCCGGCCTTGACCTCGTTCGACAGGATCGCCTTGACGCTGGCGTCCTGGCTTTCGAACACCCTTGCCGGACCGGTGAATTTCAGGATCGATTCATCGACGCCGGCAGTCTTCACGATGCAGCCGTCGAATGCGAGATTGCCTTTCAGCACGGCGAGGCCACCATCCCTTGAGAAAGGATGTTCGGCCGAGCGGATGACACCTTTCTCGCGGTCGAGATCGAGATCATCCCAGCGGCGGTCCTGGCTGAACGCGACTTGCGTCGGCACGCCGCCGGGTGCCGCCAGGAAGAAATCGCGGACATTCTGGCTGGTGGTGCGCGAGATATCCCAGTGGTCGAGCGCTTCGCCGAGGCTCGCGGTGTGCACCGTCGGCAGGTCGCGGTTGATCAGCCCGGCGCTATCCAGCTGGCCGAGGATCGCCATGATGCCGCCGGCGCGGTGGACATCCTCCATGTGGACGTCGGCCTTGGCCGGAGCCACCTTGCAAAGCACCGGTACCCGCCGCGACAGCCGGTCGATGTCCTCCATGGTGAAGTCGACCTCGCCCTCATGAGCTGCGGCAAGGATGTGCAGCACGGTGTTGGTCGAACCGCCCATGGCGATGTCGAGCGTCATGGCGTTCTCGAAGGCGCCCTTCGAGGCGATGCTGCGCGGCAGCGCGGTGTCGTCGTCCTGCTCGTAATAGCGCTGGGCGAGATCCACGATCAGATGGCCGGCCTCGACGAACAGGCGCTTGCGGTCGGCGTGCGTCGCCAACGTCGAGCCGTTGCCGGGTAGCGAGAGGCCGAGCGCCTCGGTCAGGCAGTTCATCGAATTGGCGGTGAACATGCCCGAGCACGAGCCGCAGGTCGGGCAGGCCGAGCGCTCGATGATCTTGACGTCCTCGTCGGAGATCTTGTCGTCGGCGGCGGCGACCATGGCGTCGACTAGGTCGAGCGCCTGGCTCTTGCCGGCGAGCACCACCTTGCCGGCCTCCATCGGTCCGCCGGAGACGAAGACAGTCGGGATGTTGAGGCGCAGCGACGCCATCAGCATGCCCGGCGTGATCTTGTCGCAATTCGAGATGCAGACCATGGCGTCTGCGCAATGCGCGTTGACCATGTATTCGACGGAATCGGCGATCAATTCGCGCGACGGCAGCGAATACAGCATGCCGTCATGGCCCATGGCGATGCCGTCGTCGACGGCGATGGTGTTGAATTCTTTGGCGACGCCGCCGGCCTTCTCGATCTCGCGGGCAACCAGCTGGCCGAGGTCCTTGAGATGGACGTGGCCCGGCACGAACTGGGTGAAGGAATTGACCACGGCGATGATCGGCTTGCCGAAATCCGAATCCTTCATCCCGGTGGCGCGCCACAGGCCGCGGGCGCCGGCCATGTTGCGGCCATGGGTGGTGGTGCGGGAACGGTAGGCGGGCATTGAACTGTCCTTGCTGTCTGCGTCGCACCCAAAGGTGCGGAAAACCGGAATTGAGCCGCAGGCCTTATAGACGCCACGCTCTGGTCTGGCCACAATTTTGCGCTGCGCCAGGTAGCGGAACGAACGGCCAGCCAAAGACGCAGCCGGTCCAGACCGCAAAAAAGTCAGAGGTGCTGTCGGATCGTGTTTTACTCGAGCGTCCTTGGGCAGACGGCAGGAGCGGGGCATCAATCACCAGCCGGCCGTTTCGAAAGCAAACAAACCAGCCCGAGGAGCAAGAGAATGCAAAAGATCACCACCTGCCTGTGGTTCGACGACCAGGCCGAGGAGGCCATGAACCACTACGTTTCCATCTTCAAGAATTCGAAGGTGCTGAGCGTGATGCGCTGGCCCAAGGGCAGCGGCGATCGTGAGGGCAAGGTGCTGATGGTCTCATTCGAGCTCGACGGCGTTCCGTTCCAGGCCCTCAACGGCGGCCCGCAATTCAAGTTCACCGAGGCGGTCTCGCTCTCCATCGACTGCAAGACGCAGGAAGAGGTCGACTATTTCTGGGACAGGCTCATCGCGGGCGGTGGCGAGCCCAGCCAGTGCAGCTGGCTGAAGGACAAATTCGGCCTCTCCTGGCAGGTCGTTCCCGAGCAGCTGCCCAAACTGCTGTTGGACCCCGACAGGGAAAAGGCCGGCCGCGTGATGCAGGCGATGATGCAGATGACCAAGATCGACGTCGCCAAGATCGAAGAGGCGGCCAAGGCGTGAACGAACGCGATCTTCCCTTCTCCCCCTGTAAGGCAGGGCTATCGCATATGAGTGATGGCATTGATGAGATAGTCGTCGTTCCAGGCGCATTTCTTGATGCGATGGCTGATGGGAAC
>NZ_JAMYQV010000021.1:0-119953 GCF_040321065.1 Mesorhizobium sp. M0563 | reverse complement strand
CGCTAAACACGGGGGCTGCGCGGCGGACACGCCGACGTCACAGCTACTGCCACGCCATTTTTGCAGAACTTGACGCACACAACTCCGATAGATCTAGCCGGCAATCGTGATCCCCCTGCCGCCTGTTCAATCCCCGCACTTTGCTCTATGCCGCAATGCAACCATCTTCGCCCGGCATAGGCGATAACCGGGACCGAACACCAATGAATGACGCAACGCCCCCCAACCGCTGCCGTATCGTGTTGATCGCGCCGCCGAACGTGCCGGCCGAGCGCATCGCCACAGCCTTCGACGGCGGTGACGTCGCCTCGCTGATCCTGCCGGAAAACGGCATGGACGAGGCCGCCTTCCAGGCCTTTGCCGAGCAGATCGTGCCGGTGGCGCAAGCGGCCGGCATTGCCGTCATCATTGCTGGCGACACCCGCATCGCCGGCCGCGTCCAGGCCGACGGCATCCATGTCGAGGTCGGCAAGGACGAGCTCGCCGAAACGATCGAACACTTCCAGGCCAGGATGATGGTCGGCACCGGCGGCGCCAAGACCCGCGACGACGCGCTGGAACTTGGCGAGGTCAGGCCCGATTATATTTTCTTCGGTCGCTTCGGCTACGACAACAAGCCGGAGCCGCATCCCCGCAACCTGTCGCTCGGGCAATGGTGGGCGGACGTGATCCAGATCCCTTGCATCGTCATGGCCGGATCCGATCTTGCCTCGGTGGAAGCTGTCGCCGCCACCGGTGCCGAATTCGTGGCGCTTTCCAGCGCGGTTTTCGCCGGCGACGTCGATCCGAAGACGGCGGTTGCCACCGCCAACGCGCTGCTCGACGAAACCGCACCGCGCTTCGAGGACTGACGTGCTCTCTCGGACGATCCTTTTCAGCGCTTTTCTCGCAACGGCCGTAACCCAGGCGATAGCGGCGGAACCCGTTCCGCTGCCGCAGCCGAGGCCGGATTCCAGCGAGCCTGCCGACAAGCCGTTTCTCCCACCATTGCCGCAGCCCGCCACCACGGCCCCTTTGCCGTCGGCCGATACCATCAACCCCGACCGCTTCGGCGCAAAACCGTCCGACGCCGCCTACGGCGCCTTTCAGCGCGGCCTCTACAAGACGGCCTACAACCTTGCGATTTCCCGTGCTCAAAACGGCGATCCGGCGGCACAGACGCTGGTGGCCGAGATATTGTCGCGCGGCCTCGGCGTGCCGGTCGACGCGGCAGGGGCGGCGAAGTGGTATGCGCTTGCCGCCGAGCAGGGCATCCCGGAATCGCAATTCCAGTATGCGCTGATGCTGCTCGATGGCCGCTACGTCAAAAAGGACGAGAAGGAGGCCTATGCGCTGATGCAGGCCGCCGCCGAAGCCGGCAACCGCCTGGCGCAGTTTAATTTTGCCCAGCTGATGGTGGAACAGGAGCCCGGCGATGCCGGTATTGCCAAAGCCGTATCCTATTACGAGCGCGCCGCCGCGACCGGGCTTGCCGACGCACAATATGCGATGGCACAGGTCTACGCCAATGGCGCCGGCGGCAAGCCGCGCGACGATGTCCGCGCCCGCGGCCTGCTGGCACAGGCTGCGCGGCAGAACTACGACACGGCGCAGATCGATCTCGCCACCTGGATGATCGAGGGGCGCGGCGGCGCCCGCGACCTGAAATCGGGCTTTAACTGGATGAAGCAGGCCGCAGAAGGCGGCAACGTCGCCGCCCAGAACCGTCTCGCCAAGCTCTACATGAACGGCATCGGCACCGATCCGGATCTGATCCTCGCCGGCGCCTGGTATGTTGTCGCCCGCCGCGCTGGGCTCATCGACCAAGAGATGGATGATTTCCTGCAGGGCCTGACCGACGAGCAGACGCAGCAGGCGCTGCAACGGGCCAATCGCCTGCCCTGACTGTGATCTCGCGACTCATTGCACCCGGACTCGCAAGCGCGAGGCTCATTGCGTATGATCGAGCACGACCTTGCCGAAGGGCGAGCCGTGTTCAAGGTACCGAAAGGCTTCGGCGGCCTGGGTCCACGGTACGACCCGGTCGATCACCGGTCTCAATCGGTTGACGACAATGGCGCGGTTCATCGCCTCGAAGGATTCGCGTGAGCCCACCGGTATGCCTCGCGCCCTGACCTGCCGGCGGAAGATGTCGAGCGGGTTGATGGCGCCGTCACTGCCGCCGAGATAGCCGATGACGTTGATCTGGGCGCCGCGCGCCGCTGCCCTCAGCGATTGTGTAAAACTCTGCGGTCCGCCAACCTCGATGATATGGTCGGCGCCGCGCCCATCCGTCAATCCCAACACGGCCGATGCCCAGTCGGGGACGCTGCGATAGTTCACGCCATCATGCGCGCCCAGTTGCTTTGCCCGTGCAAGTTTCTCGTCGCTGCTCGACGTCACGATGACGCGCGCCCCGGCAGCGGCGGCGAATTGCATCGCAAACAAGGAAACGCCGCCGGTGCCGAGACAAAGTACGGTGTCGCCGGGCTCGACGCTGCCCTCTGTAAACAGCGCGTGCCATGCCGTCACGCCGGCGCAGGGCAGCGTCGCCGCCTCGAAGTCGCTCAGATTGGCCGGCGCCAGCACCGCCGCCTGTTCATCGAGCCGAGCAAATTCGCTGAGCAGCCCGTCGATCGGGCCGCCACGTTGATAGGAGGGCTCGGCCATCGCGAAACTGCCGCCGACCCAGCGCTGCCAGAACGTGCCGCAGACCCGGTCGCCGATCTGGAACCTGCTGACCTCGGCGCCGACGGCTACGACTTCGCCGACGCCGTCCGACAGCGGCACCAGCGGCAATGCAAACTTCGTGTGATAGCTGCCGCGGACGATCTCGGCATCGCGGTAGTTCAGCGCCGTCGCCTTCACCTTCACAATCATCTCTTGGCGCCCTGGTTCAGGCATCGGCCGCTCGACCATTCTGAGATTCTCGAGGCCGCCCGGGCTCTGCAATTCGATCGCTTTCATCGTGTTCCTTCTCTGCTGGTGCTGCCGGAGGAAAATCGCTTGCCATCCATCGGATTTCAAATTCATAATGTTCAGCATAATTATGCCTCTCTGACATGTTCAGGTGTCTCGTGCTCGAAGAACTGAAAACACTGGCCCTCTTTGCCGAGGAGGGTTCGATTCAGAAGGTGGCTCGACGCCTGCCGTTGACGCAGCCGGCCGTCACCCGCCAGATCCAGCGGCTGGAGGAGATGCTCGGCACGGAATTGCTCGACCGCCGGCTAAAGCCGTCGCGACTGACCCCGGCCGGCGTAGAGGTGCTGGCACGCGGCAAGGACATTCTCGCCGCCGTCGACGCGCTGCGATCATTCGCCAGGGGCAACGAGCCGGAGGGTCTGCTGCGGCTCGGCCTCGCCCATGGACTTTGCGACAAAGCCGTGGCCGCCGCCATTGCTGATGCCGTGGCGCGGTTTCCGAAGGTTTCGCTGCGTCTGAAGAGCGGTTGGAGCCTTGAGCTGGCCGACCAGCACAAGCGCGGACAGCTCGACCTCGCCTTCATCCTGGACGGCGGCAATTCCAAAACTGGCGACGGCGTTGTCGGAACCGAGCCCCTCGCCATCATCGCCGCCGAAAACACCGGCCGGCAAGCCGACGTCAAGACCATGCCCTGGGTTCTCAGTCCTGAACCTTGCGACGCGCGCCGGCGGCTGGCGGCTGCCCTTGCCGAGGGCGGCCACAGGTTGATGGTCGGCGCCGAGATTCAGGACAGCGCGCTGCAGATCGACTGGGTTCGTCGAGGCCAAGGCCTTGGCCTGCTGCCCAAGCGGCTGCTGCAGGAAAAGCTGCCGGAGGGCATTGCCCTGGTCGACGCTCCCGGCCTCGAGCTGTCGCTGCGAATTGTCGTCTTGCGTTCGCCGCACCTGCATCTTTTAACAGAGGTAGCCGACGCCATGAGCGCGGCCGTAACCGCCATCGTCAGGACGGACTGAGGCTGCCGCGCCGCGCTGCCGGGCGAGCTTCGTTCCCGCTTCATCGGAAGGCGCTCCTTGCCTCTGCTAGCGATTTGTGGTCTTGGAGGCGCCAAATTGCCCTTTGCGGCGATCATCTCATTTCCGGATCACCTCACCATGGCCAAGATCAATGGCAACGAAATCCGTCCCGGCAACGTCATCGAGCATGATGGCGGCCTTTGGGTGGCGGTCAGGACCAACACCGTCAAGCCCGGCAAGGGCGGCGCCTACAACCAGGTCGAACTCAAGAACCTGATCAACGGCACCAAGCTCAACGAGCGCTTCCGTTCGGCCGAGACGGTCGAGCAGATCCGGCTCGATCTGAAGGATTTTTCCTTCCTCTACGAGCAGGGCGACGCGCTGGTGTTCATGGACACCGAAAGCTACGAGCAGCTCGAATTGCAAAAGGAGTTCGTCGGCGATCGCGCCGCCTTCCTGCAGGACGGCATGATGGTGACGGTCCAGCTCTATGACGAAAGGCCGATCGGCATTTCGCTGCCCGACCAGGTGACGCTGACCATCACCGAGGCCGACCCGGTGGTGAGGGGCCAGACGGCAGCCTCGTCCTACAAGCCGGCGATACTCGAAAACGGCATCCGTGTGCTGGTGCCGCCGTTCATCGGCTCGGGCGAGCGTATCATCGTCGATACCAACGAAATCACTTACGTACGCCGCGCCGACTAAGGCGTGATCCCGAAAAGTGGCAGACTTTTTGGATAGGATCACGCGTCAAAGCAGATAGGCGCAGCGACAGGAAGAAGAGCAATGGCGCGTTCCGCGATCCTCAATGTCATGGTCCAGGCCGCAATGAAGGCCGGCCGCTCGCTGTCGCGCGACTTCGGCGAAGTGCAGAACCTGCAGGTCTCGATGAAGGGGCCGGGCGACTATGTCAGCCAGGCCGACCGCAAGGCCGAAGACATCGTCTTTGCCGAACTGTCCAAGGCGCGGCCCGGCTACGCCTTCCTGATGGAGGAACGCGGCGTGATCGAGGGCGACGACGGCCAGCACCGCTGGATCGTCGATCCGCTCGACGGCACCACCAATTTCCTGCACGGCATCCCGCTGTTCGCGATCTCGATCGCGCTGGAGCGCCAAGGCCAGATCGTCGCCGGCGTCATCTACAATCCGGCGATGGACGAGCTCTACACCGCCGAGCGTGGCGGCGGCGCCTTCATGAACGATCGACGGTTGCGCGTCGCCGGCCGCACCAAGCTGGTCGATGCGGTGATCGGCTGCGGCGTGCCGCATCTCGGGCGTGGCCAGCACGGCAATTTCCTTGTCGAGTTGCGCAATGTCATGGCCGAGGTCTCGGGCGTGCGCAGCCTCGGCTCCGCCTCGCTCGATCTCGCCTACGTCGCCGCCGGCCGCATGGACGGTTTTTGGGAAATCGGCCTGTCGGCCTGGGATATTGCCGCCGGCATGTTGCTGATCCGCGAGGCGGGCGGCTTCGTCTCCGATTTTGCCGGCGGCCAGGACATGCTGACCGCCGGTTCGGTCGTTGCCGGCAACGAACTCATGCAACGCGCGCTGTTGAAGACGGTGAAGAAGCCGCTCCCAGCGCGCTGATGTAGTCGCGCCGCGCTGAAGCGCCGCAGTCGCAAAACCGCAACCAAAGCTTGAAATACTGTCCCGCGGCCGCCCAGATAAGGCGACGCAGGATCATCGATGACGAACAGCCGGCCCACATCCCAGAGCGAATTATCCCAGCTCGACATCCCCTTCATGGGGCGCTGGCATTACTCGCGCGCCGAGATCATCGCCGACGGTATCGTCCACGCCGTGGGCATCGTGCTGGCGATCGCTGCCGGCTCGACGTTGCTGGCACTGGCCGCCTATCGAACCGGCCCCGGCGAATATGTCGCCGCCGCCTTCTATGTGGTCTCGCTGCTCACCGTGCTGTCGGTTTCGCTGGCCTATAATCTGTGGCCGGTATCGTCGCCGGCGAAATGGATATTGCGGCGCTTCGACCATGCGGCGATCTACCTGCTGATCGCTGCGACCTACACGCCGTTCCTTGCCCAGCTCGGCGGCTCGCCGCTGGCTGTTTCGATGATCGTCCTGGTCTGGATCGCCGCGACGGTCGGCATCGCCATCAAGGTCTTTCTCCCCGGCCGTTTCGACCGGCTGGCAATCGTGTTCTATCTCGCCATCGGCTGGAGCGGCATCGTTCTGGTGGAGCCGCTCCTACGGACGCTGCCGGCGACATCGATCGCCCTCATCGTTGCCGGCGGCATCGTCTATTCCTGTGGCGTGATCTTCTTCGCCTGGAAAGGCCTGCGCTTCCACAATGCGCTGTGGCACGGCTTTGTCGTCACCGGCGCCGGCCTGCATCTGGCCGCCATGGTCGACTGCCTGGTCATCAACCGGCTTTGACCTCCGGTCGCGGACAGTGGCAATATTGCCAAGCGCCATTCAATTTCGTCACAATTCCGTTTAGAGTCGCAAACACAATGTGATCGGCGGCGATGGCATCGGAAACGGGGCACGGATGACTTTACTCAGATCCTTCGGCATGGGCAGGCGCTCCGACGTTCTGATCTACGACCCGCACAAATTGTCGAGCCCGCAGGTCTTTCTGCTGACCATGGTGATCTTTCTGTTCATCGTGGCCTTTATCGCCGCCATCCTGACCCGCCAGATCTCGACCGCCTTCGTCACCAATCCCGGCCTCAACGGCCTGATCATCGGCGTGCTGGCGGTCGGCATCCTGCTGGCCTTCGTCCAGGTCGGCCGGTTGTTCCGCGAGGTGCGCTGGGTCAATTCGTTCCGCGCCGGTTCCGAAACCACCGAACCCGTGCTGCTGGCGCCGATGAAGGCGATGATCGGCCGCTCCTCGACGATTGCCTTCTCGACCAGTTCGATGCGCACCATGCTGGATTCGATCGCCACCCGCCTCGACGAAAGCCGCGACACCTCGCGCTACCTTGTCGGGCTGCTGGTGTTCCTCGGCCTGCTCGGCACCTTCTGGGGCCTGCTCAACACGATCGGCTCGATCCGCGAAACCATCGAGTCGCTCGATCCCGGCACCGGCGACGCAGCGGCCGTGCTCGAATCCCTGAAGCAGGGGCTTTCCGCCCCTTTGGCCGGCATGGGCACCGCTTTCTCGTCGTCTCTGTTCGGCCTGTCCGGCTCGCTGGTGCTCGGCTTCCTCGACCTGCAGGCCGGCCGCGCCCAGACGCGCTTCTATACCGAGCTCGAGAACTGGCTGTCCTCGGTCACCGACCTGTCCTCCGACATCGTCGTTGCCGACGCGGCCAAGAGCGAACCCTCCGATGAAATCCGTCTGTTGTCGGAAAAGCTGCGCACCCTGCAGGAGAATGGCGGCGGCTCCAATCCGCGCGTCGCCACCGCCATGGCCAATCTCGCCGACGGCATTTCTGGCCTGGTCAAGAACATGCGCTCGGAACAGCAGATCATGCGCGACTGGGTCGAGGCCCAGTCCGACGAGCAGAAGGCGATGCGCAACACCCTGGAGAAGATCGCCGACGCCTTGAAGAAACCTGGAGTGCATTGACGTGGCGTTGGCACGAGGCCGGCGCTCCGACCGCCGCATCGATTACTGGCCTGGCTTCGTCGATGCGCTGTCGACGCTGCTGTTGGCGATCATGTTCCTGCTCACGGTTTTCGTGCTGGCGCAGTTCCTGCTCGGCCGCGAGATCTCCGGCAAGGACACGGTGCTCAACCGCCTCAACTCCCAGATCAATGAGTTGACCCAGCTTCTGGCGCTGGAGCGCTCGACGACGCAGGACAAGGAGGACACCCTTGCCAATTTGCAGGCCTCGCTGTCTGCATCGGAGGCGGAAAAGAGCCGGCTCGAACAATTGCTGGCGCAAGGCGCTGGCGCCGGCGACGCCGCCAACCAGCGCGCAACGGCACTTTCCGGCGAGCTCGACAGCCAGCGCCAGATCAGTCAACAGGCACTGAGCCAGGTTGAAATCCTCAACCAGCAGATCGCGGCGCTACGCAGGCAAATCGGAGCGCTCGAAGAAGCGCTCAACGTGTCCGAAACGCGCGATCGCGAGTCCAACACCAAGATTGCCGATCTCGGCCGCCGCCTCAACGTCGCGCTGGCGCAACGCGTGCAGGAACTGAACCGCTACCGCTCCGATTTCTTCGGCCGCTTACGTGAAATTCTCGCCGACCGCGAGAACATCCGCATCGTCGGCGACCGCTTCGTCTTCCAGTCGGAAGTGCTTTTCCCGACCGGCTCCGAAGTGATCAACGATGCCGGCAAGGTCGAAATGAAGAAGCTCGCCGATGCCATCATCGAATTGCAGAAGGAGATCCCGCCGGAGATCAACTGGGTGCTGCGCGTCGACGGCCACACCGACAACAAGCCGCTCTCCGGCACCGGCCGCTACCGCGACAATTGGGAATTGTCGACGGCGCGCTCGACGTCGGTGGTCAAGTTCCTGATCGAGAACGGCGTCCCGGCCAACCGGCTGGTCGCCGCCGGCTTCGGCGAATTCCAGCCGCTCGACCCCGCCGATACCGAAGAGGCGCGCAACAAGAACCGCCGCATCGAGCTGAAGCTGACCGAGCGGTGATCTGCAAGCCTTTGGCTCGTTACATGCACCGGATCGAGCCGGCTCAAGTCGGCGGCATCTAGGGCACTGGTGCGGCAGCGGCAAGAGCTGAAAAAATTACCTTTTTTTAATTACACTTTGCCACCACCACCTTTTAGCCTTGGTCATGGGCCGAGAACCGCCGGCGGTGGAACCGCTCATCGCGACGCGACGGAACCTGACGGCCCGCGGCCGGAAGGCGGGCCCCTCCCAACCACCGCCTTCCCCAGTAAAGGAGACGCAACCATGCGCTTCTTCGCTCCCGGGAACCTCAGGACTGCTACGCTCGCCACACTTCTCCTCGCCGTTCCGTTTGCTGGCGCTTACGCCGGCCCGCGTGTGACGGCCTTGATCAATCAGATCCAGAGCGTGGAGACGGGTATCCAGGGCGCCATCCGGGCGAACAAGCTCGAGCCGGGCGAGGCGCGTGACTTGCGCACGCAGGTCGCTCAACTCGATCGGGCCGCCCAGAGGGCCGCGCGCGATGGAACGATGCCGAGCACGCAATATCAGCAGTTGCTGGCGCAGCTCGACGATGTCAGCCAAAAGCTACGCGCTGATACCGGCAGTGCCTTCCTCATCGGCAACGGCGGCGATGGCGGATACTATCCTAACGGCTACGGCCCAAACTATCCAGGCGGCTGAGATCGGCCGCAGCGCCCGGCGCTGTGGCAATTGATTTTGCGTATGATCCTTTTCCAGTTTTCGGTTCAGGGATCATGCGCTAGCCCAACGCCAGCGCAATCAGCGCCAGCATTGCCGGCACTGTCTGGATGAACAGGATTTTACGGCCCACCGTCGCCGCGCCGTAGAGACCGGCGACGGCGACGCAGAGCAGGAAGAAGACTTTGAACTGGAAACCGGCTTCGCCGAGGTAAAGCCCCCAGATCAGCCCGGCTGCGAGAAAACCGTTGTAAAGTCCCTGATTGGCCGCAAGCACTTTCGAGGCACTGGCGAATTCCGGCGTCAGCTTGAATACCATGTGGCCGCGCGGCGTGTCCCACAGCACCGTCTCCAGATAGACGATGCAGAGGTGGATCACGGCCACCAGCCCGACCAGCACATTGGCGATCATATCTCGTCTCCCCCATTGCGGTCTGCCGCCGCCGACGACATTGATCACGCACGCCACGCTTCCGCAAGATGCCGTTCGGCCGTTGCGGCCGGCAGTCAATGCATCGGTCGCAGACGGTCTTCAGGGGTTGCCAACACTTTTGCGTTGGTATCTTTTCCCGCCGTCAAATCAGCGGAACCCACCATGTCCTTTCAAAAACTCGACGACCTCGGCCACAAGCTCGAAGCGCTGGAACATGCCCTCGCCATTCTCGGCGCCGACGAGGCGACCCATATGGCGGTCGGCGGCGGCGAGAAGCGCGCCGAGGCGATGTCGGCGCTTGCCGGCATGCACCACACCCAGGCGACTGCGCCGGAGATTGCCGACTGGATCGCGGCGGCCGAGCAGGAGGCGTTGAACGAAGAGCAGCAGGCCGCGGTCAGGGAATTCCGCCGGCAGTACACCAACCTGACCTGCCTGCCGGTCGAGTTCGTCGAGCGCCAGACGACTGTACGCATGCGCTCCGAGCAGCTCTGGCGCGACCTGCGCGCCAAGAACGACTGGGCCGGCTTCCTGCCGGCACTCGAAGGCGTCGTGGCGCTGGTCCGCGAGGAGGCGACACTTCGCGCCGAGGTGCTCGGGCTCGAGCCTTACGACGCGCTGATGGAGCAATATGACCCGGGCAATCGCACCGCCGACATCACGCCGGTGTTTGCCGAGTTGAAGGCCTTCCTGAAAGGCTTCGTACCGGAGGCACTGGCCGTGCAGGAAGAGCGGCTGGCGAAACATCCGCTAAAGCCGCTTTCCGGCAGCTACCCCTTGGACAAGCAGCGCGAGCTTGGCCTCGCCATGATGGCGGCAGTCGGCTTCGACCTCACCCACGGCTCGCTGTCGGTTTCGCACCATCCCTTCTGCGGCGGCGTGCCGAGCGACGTGCGCATCACCACCCGCTACAAGACCTCGGATTTCCTGTCGGCGTTGATGGGCGTGCTGCACGAGACCGGCCATGCGCTGTACGAGCAGAACCTGCCGAAGGCGTGGGCACACTGGCCGCTCGGCAGAGCGCGCGGCATGGCGGTGCATGAAAGCCAGAGCCTGTTCGTCGAAAAGCAGATCGGCCGCAATCCAGAATTCTGGCGCTGGGCGCTGCCGGTGGTCGAAAGGCACCTCGGCGAGAGCTGGACGATCGACGACATCCTGCCGCATGTGCACCGGGTCGAGCGCGGCCTGATCCGCGTCGATGCCGACGAGGTCACCTATCCGCTGCACATCATCCTGCGCTACGAGCTGGAGCAGGAGCTTGTCTCGGGGCGGCTTGAGGCAGCCGACCTGCCCGAGGCCTGGGATGCCAAGATGCGCGATTATCTCGGCCTGTCGACATCAGACAATCCGGCTGATGGTCCGATGCAGGACGTCCACTGGCCGGGCGCCGCCTTTGGCTATTTCCCTTCCTATACGCTGGGCGCCATGATGGCGGCGCAGCAATGGGCGGCACTGACCAGAGATCATCCTTCAGCCGACGAAGACCTCGCCAAGGGAGATTTCGCCGCGATCAACGACTGGCGCCGCAAAAGGATCTGGTCGCAAGGCTCGCGCTGGTCGACGCCGGAACTGCTCGAACGCGCCACGGGCGAAAAGCTCAATGCCGTGCATTTCACCGATCATCTGAAGAAGCGGTACGGTAACTGAGTCGCTTCGTCTGTTCCTGGTTCTTGCTGCGGTGACTGCAGAAATCCGCGAAACTGGCCTTTACTTTGGCAGGAAAGCCTCTGAAAAAGGAGTTCTTCCAAGTTGGGCGAGCGTAGATGTCTGCCTGTTACAGTTTTCGTAGGATGAAGTCTTTCTGGCCCCGCTTGGTATTTTTCATCTTGTTGATCGGCCTGAGTTCTCCGGCCATGTCCGACGACATGGTTCTCAAGGGCCCCGCGGAAAGCTGGGTAATGCAGGTTGATATTCCGGCTGCCGATCCCACCCGATCGGATCAAATCAAGAATGGCGTTTCATGGCTGCTCTCGGACGACCAGATCAAGCATCGCGCCGGCGGCTATGTCGAGTACTCGCGCACAGTCTATAAAATCGTTGACCGTCCCGGGCTGGATCGGGGCGCGAGTATCGATCTGCAATTCGATCCGTCCCGGCACAAGGTCACGCTCAACCATCTTCACATCATCCGCGACGGCGCCGTTTTGGACCGGCTGGAAGACGTCGAATTCGACATCTTCCGCAGGGAAAGAGATGCCGAGAAAGGCGTCTTCGACGGCTGGCTGACAGCACATGTCAACATCGATGACGTGCGCGCCGGCGACATCGTTGATTACGGATCGACCTATGAGATAACGCCGCTCGTTGGCAAGGATCTCTTCTTCAAGAATTTCTCCACCGAATGGGAAGAGCCGGTAGCGCTTATCCGCACGAGCATCATTTGGCCTTCGGGCCAGCCGCTCGAGACCAAGACAAGGGGGACCCAACTCAAGCCTTCGATCTCGTCGACAGGGCCGGACACGACCTATCTGTGGGAAATTCCAAACCCGAAACCGGTCAATGTCGAGGACAACCTGCCCGTGACATATCCAGGCTGGGGCTCTATCGATGTCGCATCGACCGCGAATTGGCAAAGTGTGGTCGATGCTGTTGCGCCCTATTACAAGCCAGCGACCGTTTTTCCCTCGGCTTTTGCCGCAAAGCTCGACGACATCGCACTGCGGCATCCAGTGCCCGAAGACCGGATGGTCGAGGCAATGCGGTTGGTGCAGGACCAGATCCGCTATGTAAGCCTGTCGATGGGTGCCGGTTCCTACATTCCGCGTGATCCCGCGACCGTCATCCTGAGCGGGTTTGGTGACTGCAAGGACAAGGCACTGCTGCTGGTTTCTTCGCTTGTGCGGCTTGGCATTGCTGCCGAGGTTGCCCTGGCCGATCTCGACGAAGGGCGGGCCCTGGACCAGCATCTGCCGGCGCTTCGCGATTTCGACCATGCCATCGTCAAGGCGAGGATCGGAACAAAGACATATTGGCTGGATGCTACCGACTATCTTCAGGGCGGCAAGGCGCCCAATCTCGCACAGTCGGACTACGGCTTCGCGCTGCCGCTTTCCAGCACCGGCGGATTGGAGAAGATGCCGAGTCCTGTGCTTACCAGCCCATCGATCCAGATCGCCGAGGACTTCGATTTTCCGCGGAAACCGGGCGATCCCCTCGTGCTGACGGTCTTCTCGACATATCAGGACGCCGATGCCGATTGGATGCGCGGCAATTTGGCCAGCCGGTCGCTGAGCGAGGTGTCGGACGCCTACCTGAAATACTACAACAAGCAATATCCGGGCATCCAAACCGTCGCCAAGCCGGAAATCGTGGATCGCCGCGACGACAACATAGTGAGCGTGAAGGAAAGTTATCGCTTGCCGGCAGAGGCGCTGGCGGCCAACGATCTGGCAAAGAATTTCCCGATCCGCGCGGCCGATCTCGGCAACAACTCTCTTCCAGCCCCGACAATCGTCGACCGAACCGGGCCCGTCTCCATCGGCCCCCAGTTCTACCGGCGTCACAAGATAACGGTGCGCAACCTCAAGGCGAGGTTTTCCGGCGAGTCGATGAAAAACGTCGTGACGCCCTATCTGTCTCTCAAGGCGTCCTGGTCCAACACGCCCACCGAATTTCAAGTCGAATGGAACTTTCAGAGCCTGGCAACTGAAGTGCCGGCCAAGGCGATTGCCGACTATCTGAAAACCGTCGATGACGTCGCGGACGAAATCCGGTGGCAGTACGATTTTACCTATGAAGAGCCGCCTGCCGATGTGCAGCTCAGCGATCCGGCAAAGGAGCAGCGCCAGACCGTCGCCAGCATGCTTTTGTTGTCGTTGCTTGTCGGCGTTCCCCTGTTCATCGCCTATCGACGCGGCAAACGCCGAGCTTTCGGTAGCTGAAGAATCCCAGCGGTCGCTGGGGGACCTACTCGGCCGCGCCCCTGAAGGCATTCGCCCCGGTTTCGAACTGCAGCTTGGCCAGCCGCGCATAGATGCCGCCCTTGGCGACCAGGCTCTGATGCGTGCCTTCCTCGACGATGCGGCCGCCATCCATGACCAGGATGCGATCGGCCTTCAGCACGGTTGCCAGCCGATGGGCGATGACGATCGTGGTACGCCCCTGCATCAGCCGGTCGAGCGCCGTCTGCACCAGCGTCTCGCTTTCGGCATCGAGTGCCGAGGTCGCCTCGTCGAGCAGAAGGATCGGCGCATCGCGCAAAATGGCGCGGGCGATCGCCACGCGCTGGCGCTGGCCGCCCGACAGCGTCACCCCGCGCTCGCCGACCTGGCTGTCATAGCCCTTTTCGAGTTTCAGGATGAACTCGTCGGCAAGCGCGTCTTTCGCCGCCGCCTCGATCTCGGCCTGGCTGGCGCCAGGCCGGCCAAAGCCGATATTGTCGCGCGCGCTTGCGGCAAAGATGGTGACATCCTGCGGCACGATGGCTATGCGCGCGCGGATCGCGGCCGGATCGGCCTCGCGCAGATCGACTCCGTCGATGACGATCCTGCCGGCTTCCGGATCGTAGAAGCGCAGAAGCAGCGAAAACACGGTGCTCTTGCCGGCGCCGGATGGTCCGACGATCGCCACCGTCTCGCCGGGTTTGACCTGAAAGCTGAGGCCATGGACGGCGGCGCGGTCGGGCCGGGCCGGATAGGAGAAGGAGACATCGTCGAAGCTGATCGCGCCTCTCGCCTTTGCCGGCAGCGGCTTCGGATCGGCGGGCGCCTGGATCGCGGGTTTCTCGGCCAGGATCTCGGTCAGCCGTTCGGCAGCGCCTGCTGCCTGGGACAGTTCGCCCCAGACCTCCGACAAGGCGCCGAGCGCGCCAGCAGCGAACACCGAATAGAGCAGGAATTGGCCAAGCGTACCTGGCGACAGCGTGCCGTCGAGCACGTCGCGCGAACCGAACCACAGCACCGCCACCACCGAGGAAAAGATCATGAAGATGGCGAAGAAGGTGAGAAAGGAGCGGGCAAAGATCGAGGCCCGCGCCGCTTCGAACGCTGCTTCCACGGCGGATGAAAAATACCCGGTGACAAGCTTCTCGTTGGTGAAGGCCTGCAGGGTGCGGACCGCGCCGATCTGCTCGCTGGCATAGGCGGTGGCATTGGCCAGAGTATCCTGCGCCAGCCGTGACTTGCGCCGCACCGAGCGGCCGAAGGCGACCAGCGGCAGCACGATTAACGGAATGGCCGCGATGACCAGGCCGGACAGTTTTGGGCTGGTGAAGACCATCATCGCCACGGCGCCAAGGCCGAGGATGACGTTGCGCAAAGCCACCGAGGCGGTAGCACCCACGGCCGATTTGACCTGTGTCGTGTCGGCGGCGAGCCGCGAGACGATCTCGCCCGACTGGGCCGTGTCGAAGAAGGAGGGCGACAGCGTCGTGACGTGGGCAAAGACATCGCGGCGGATATCGGCAACGACGCGCTCGCCCAGCGTGATGACGAAATAGTAGCGGCTGGCAGACGCCGCCGCCAGCACGGCGGCCATCACCACCAGCATGGCGAAATATTCGGCAATGAAGCTGGAATCGGAAGCGGAAAAGCCGTGATCGATCATCCGCCGCACGGCCAGTGGCAGCGCCAGCGTCGTCGCCGCCGCGACGGCCAGCGAGATGATCGCGCCGATGACCATTTTGCGGTAATGGGTGATGTAGGGAAACAGGCGCTGCAGCGGCCTCAGCGAGCGCCTGCGCTCGTCTGCATCGCCGCTGATGTTCGCCATGACCGTGTCCTTTGGCCTTTTGAGGTTTGCGCCATCAATATGCGCTTGCCGCGGCCTTGTGATTCAATTCCGGCTGATGTATAGGCTCGCCGACCGTTTTAGAAGCCGTGGCTCCTCAATAGCTGCGGCTTCGAGTTTTAAAAAGGGGCGCATCGACGCAGGCTTCAGCCCGTCGGCAGCACCCGGCAAGCCAGGAACAGAACCATGAAGACCGACATCCATCCCGACTACCACACCATCAAGGTCGTCATGACCGACGGCACCGAATACATGACCCGTTCGACCTGGGGCAAGGAAGGCGATACGATGAACCTCGATATCGACCCGACGACCCATCCGGCCTGGACCGGCGGCCAGCAGACCCTGCTCGACCGCGGCGGCCGCCTGTCGAAGTTCAAGAAGCGCTTCGAAGGTTTTGGCCTGTAAGGTCGAAGAACGCTCAAGCCGCATTGGCTGCCTGCAGATAAAAAACCCGCCCTTGTGGCGGGTTTTTTATTCAGCGGATCGTCGCGCGAACGAAATCGCCCTTGATGACGATCGAGGGTTTGGCGCCGGCGGTGTTGGGAAGCGAACTGTCGACGAAGGACGCCAATGCTGTCACCGAATAGCTGATCGGAACCTGCTGGCCGAAGGACAGCGTGGCATCCAGCGCCTTGCCGGCAATCGCGATGTTTTCGTCCTGCCGGATGCTGCCATAGAAGAGATTGACCTTCAGCGCCTCGCCCTTGAGATCGATGCTCGAAGCATGCCCGTCGAGTGAAACATCGGCGGCCTTGCCCGCGATGGCGATAGTAGAGAAATTCCCCGCCATGTTGGCTTGCAGCGCCGCTTGGTCGATCGACACGGAACTCTCGGGTTGGATGTTGGCGTTGATCTCGACCACGCAGTCCGAAGGATCCAGCCACGAGGAGGGAGCAACATCGATGCGTAGCGTCGAGGCCACCAGCTTCATGTCGCTGGCGGAACGGCAGTCACTGGCGAACCAACTCGAATACCAGCTCGCAAACCAGCCTTCACGGCGGCCGCTGATCGTCGCGTGGTAGGGTGCCGCGGACGAAGTGGTGAGCTTGACGGAACTGGCTTCGCCGGTGATGACGACGGCGCTCACCCCGACGAGATCGAGCGTCTTGGAGGCCTCACCGGTCGCCGGCGATGCCAGGGCAACGCCGGCAAAAGGCAGCAAGACGAGAATTGCGGATTTCATCATTGTCTCCGATCATGTTGGGCGGTCGCGACTGGACCGTGGCGTTGTCGAGATGATCTGAAACGTCGATTTCCGCGACCTTGATCGCGATCCGGGACGACCGCGAACGCAATCCGGGTCATTGTCGGCCGCTGCCCGCTTTGGAACCACGCTTGCGATCATGATCTTCATTCCCCTGCCATTCGTCGTTGCCCTGTTGCTGGTCATCCTGCTCGTGCAGATGGTCCGCCGAAACGAGGCCGATCTGCGTGAAAACATCGCCTTCATGCTGCTGATCGCCGCCTATGCCTTGCAGTCGGTGCTGATCGGCATTCGCTGGGGTTATGATGTCAGGGCAATCATGCCGTTCCAGTCGGTCCTGGCGACACTGATCGCACCCCTTGCCTGGATAGCCTTCAGCGGTTTGACGAAGGAACCGTCCGCGCATCGCCTGGCATCACTCTGGCCGCATTTGCTGCCGGCCTGCCTGGTTGTCCTGCTCCTGATCTTCTGGCGCGAGCCGGTCGGGCCGGTGATCATCCTCGTTTTCCTGTCCTATGGCGCCGCCCTTCTTTGGCTGGCGCTGGCCGGTCCGGATGTTCTTGTCGAATCGCGTCTCGACGGCGTCTTGCGGTCCTACCGATCGCTGTTGGTGACGGCGCTGGCGATCCTTGCATCGCCGGTCACCGACATCATCATCAGCTTCGACCTCGAATGGACAGGTGGCACTCATTCCGGCGCGGTGATTGCCGCCGCCAACGTCCTAGCGCTGATGCTGCTCGGCAGCGCGGCCGCTGTTGCCAGCGAAACCGCTGCTTCCGACGAAGAGGAAGTGGATGTGTCGCACGCCCAAACCACGCCACGGGTGACCAGCGAAGATTCCGCGGTCGCGGCGGCGGTCGACGCGCTGATGACATCGAAATATCTCTACAAGGATGTCGATCTCAACCTCGGGCGCATCGCCAGGCGGCTCGGCCTCCCCGCACGGCAAGTGTCATCGGCGGTCAATCGCGTCCACGGATCGAGCGTATCCCAATACGTCAACGGCAGGAGGATCGATGAGGCCCGCCGCTTGCTCGCGGCGACCGACGAACCGATCACCCGCATCATGCTCGACGCCGGTTTCCTCAGCAAATCGAACTTCAACCGTGAGTTCCTGCGCATCACCGGCCTGAGCCCGAAGGCATGGCGGCGGAAGTATCGGCCGCCGAAGGGCACGATGCCGGCCATCTCCTTGCCAGGCAAGGGAAAATGAATGCGCGCGGCGCCGGTCAGGCGCCGAGCAACTCTCGCAGAGCCATCCGCTTGTAGGCCGCAACCAGCCTGTCACCCTCTTGCCGGTCGACCGAAATCGCAAGCCGCATTGCGGCCTCGCCCATCTGCCAGATGAGAAATGCCGTGGTTTCCAGCGCTTCCGGATCGGCGGACGGCCGCAACCGCTTCAGCACCGTGGTGAGGAATTCGGCGTTGGCCCGGCTGTCGGCAAGCTCAAGCTCGCGCAATGCTTTGTCGGCCTGTGTCCCCGACCAGATGTCGCGCATCACCGGCTCGGCCAGGAATAACCGGTAGTAGATATCCACCAGCTCCGAAAACGCCTGGCGCAAGCCGTCGGCGTCACTGACGTCGGCAAGTGCCGCCGCGATGCAGGCCTGGCTTTCGGCGGTGTAGCGTTCGGCCAGCGCCCAAATGATTGCCCGCTTGTCCGGGAAGAACTGGTAGAGCGAGCCGATCGACACGCCAGCCCTCTCGGCCACCTCGCCCATGCGCATCGCATCGCTGCCTTGCTCGGCGATCAGCGCCGACGCTGCGGCCAGCATGCGCTCGACCCGCTCGCGGCTACGCTGCTGGCTCGGCGTTCGGCGCGGCGATGCGATCTGGCCATCCTGTGAATCCGATACGGCAGAGCCTTCCATCACTGTCTCCAGGCGAACAATCAACAAATTGGCTTGACTCGCAAAATACGAGGGTTTATCACGTTTGGCAAATGTGAGGATTGCTCACATTTGCAAACTGAGGAAAATCGACATGAACCCTACTGTAACGAAACCAACTTTGATCCTCGGCGGCACCGGCAAGACCGGCCGCCGTCTCGCCGAGCGGCTGACGGCGCGGGGCCTGCCGGTGCAGATCGGCTCGCGCTCGGGTACGCCGCCCTTCGACTGGGAAAATAGCACGACCTGGGAACCCGCGCTTGATGGTGTCGGCGCCGTCTACATCAGCTACTATCCTGATCTTGCGGTGCCCGGCGCGGCCGACACCGTCGGCGCCTTCTCTCGTCTTGCCGTGGAGTGTGGTGTGCGCCGGCTGGTACTGCTGTCGGGGCGCGGCGAAACGGAAGCACAGCGCGCCGAAGAGATGCTCAAAGCTTCAGGCGCCGATTGGACGATCCTGCGCTGCGCCTGGTTTTCCCAGAACTTCAGCGAAGGCTTCCTCGTCGAATCTTTGCAGGAGGGCGAGGTGGCGTTGCCGGTCGGCAGTGTGGGCGAACCATTTGTGGATGCCGACGATATCGCGGAGGCCGCCTTTACCGTACTAACCCGGCAAGGACATGTCGGAGAGCTCTATGAGCTGACCGGGCCGCGGCTGCTGAGCTTTGCCGACGCGGTCGCCGAGATCGGCAGGGCCGCAGGCCGCGACATCCGTTTCAAGCGGGTTTCCCATGCCGAGTTCACCGCCGCCATAGCCGAGCACGAGTTGCCGGCCGAGTTCGCCTGGCTGCTCAACGAGCTGTTCACCGAAGTGCTCGACGGCCGCAACGAAACGCTGACCGACGGCGTCCAGCGCGTGCTCGGCCGCGCCCCAAAAGACTTTTCCACCTACGCAACCGAAACCGCCGCCACGGGCATCTGGAGGAACTGACATGATCATGAAACTGCTTCCCACCCTCACCTTCGTCGCTGCCATTGGCTCAGGCGTTGTCGGCGGCGTTTTCTTCGCCTTCTCCAACTTTATCATGCCGGCGCTCGCCCGCTTGCCTGCCGGAGGCGGCATCGCCGCCATGAATTCGATCAACATCACCGTGATTACGCCGGCATTCATGACCGCGCTATTCGGCACCGGGCTGGTCTGTCTTGTGCTTGCCGCCGGCGCTCTTATCGGCTGGAGCCAGCCGGGCGCGTTCTGGCTTCTCGCCGGCGCCCTGATCTATCTCGTCGGCAACCCGATAGTGACGATGATGTTCAACGTGCCGCTCAACAACGCCCTGGCCGCAGTCGATCCGGCAAGCGCCAACGGCGCCGCGGTATGGGCCACTTATCTCAAGGACTGGGTGATGTGGAACCATGTCCGCACCATCACCGCCATCGTGGCGCTGGGCTGCTTTATCTTCGCGTGGCGGTGAATGCCGGGGCAAGAAGACCCTCAGGCAGGGTCCTTCGACTTATGACCCTTGCGATCGGCATGGCCGAGATCGCGATCCGGATCGATGACGTCGCGAACCAGTTGCTTGAGCTTTGCGGCGTCGGGAAAACCGCCGTCACGTTTGCGGTCCCAGACCAGCGTGTCATTGCAGGAAATGGTGAAGATGCCGCCGGTACCGGGCACCAGCGTCACTTCGCCGAGATCGGTGCCGAAGGTGGACAGCAGCTCCTGCGCCATCCAGCCGGCCCTGAGCAGCCACAGGCACTGCGTGCAATAGGTGATGCGGACTGTAGGCAGCGCGTGTTGGGTCATGCCGCGCTGAGCTTCGCCAAGGTCTCCTCGTCGACCTCGAAATTGGCGTAGACGCTCTGCACGTCGTCGTCATCTTCAAGCGTCGCGACCAGCTTCATCAGCGATTGTGCCCGCTCCTCGTCGACCGCGATATTGGTCTGCGGCTTCCAGATCGGCTTCACCGATTCAGCCTCGCCGAGCGCGCCTTCCAGCGCCTTCGACACCTCGCCGAGGTTCTCGAAGGCGCAGTAGATCGTGTGGCCTTCCTCGTCCGACTGGACGTCGTCGGCGCCGGCCTCGATCGCCGCGTCCATCACCTTTTCGGCGCTGCCGGCCGATGCCGGATAGTAGATCTCACCGACGCGGTCCCACATGAACGACACCGAGCCGGTCTCGCCCATCGCCCCGCCGGCCTTGGTGAAGGCAGCGCGCACATTCGACGCCGAGCGGTTGCGGTTATCGGTCAGCGCCTCGACGATTAGCGCGACGCCGCCCGGCCCATAACCCTCGTAGCGCACGGCCTCGTAGGTCTCGGCATCGCCCATCGACGCCTTGTTGATGGCGCGCTGGATGTTGTCCTTCGGCATCGACACCGCCTTGGCGTTCTGCACCGCAAGGCGCAGGCGAGGGTTCATCGATGGATCGGGCGTGCCGCTCTTGGCGGCGACGGTGATTTCGCGCGCCAGCTTGGAAAACATTTTCGATCGCACCGCATCCTGACGGCCCTTGCGGTGCATGATGTTCTTGAACTGTGAATGGCCAGCCATGGCACCCCTGTCGTCTTCTCGGCTAGAGCATCCGCGGCCTGGTGAACCACCCGGCGCCTTGCAAAGTGCTCGAATTCAAAATCTCAGAACGTCCTGCTGCGTCCGGACGGACGTACGGCGCTCTATGTCGGAATGGCCGGCTTATAGATAAATCGGCTCAATTCGTCCAGCCGCGCCG
This sequence comes from Mesorhizobium sp. M0563, assembly GCF_040321065.1. Taxonomy (NCBI): domain Bacteria; kingdom Pseudomonadati; phylum Pseudomonadota; class Alphaproteobacteria; order Hyphomicrobiales; family Phyllobacteriaceae; genus Mesorhizobium; species Mesorhizobium sp. M0563. Next base: position 98,869 of record NZ_JAMYQV010000021.1, on the reverse strand, counting down.
TGGCAGACGACACGCAAGGGCTTGAGACCCGAAAAGGCAGGCTTCGGCGGCCGTTCACCCCTCCAGATCGGACTCCAGCCGGTCGAGAATGCTGATCGCGTGCGTGGCATATTGGCTGATCCAGCGGTCGTGGATGTGCTTGATCGGCAGGGCGTTGAGATGGTTCCAACGCTCGCGGCCCTCGCGCCGCGCCACGACCATGTCTGCCTCCTCCAGCACTTTCAGATGCAGCATGATCGTGCAGCGGTCCATGTCGGGGAAGGCATCGCACAACATGCCGGTGGTCTGCGGCGCATCCTTCAGCCGGTCCAGCAACTCACGCCGGCGCGGATGCGCCAGCGCCTTGAAAACATTGTCGTCCTGCGAATGGCTTGACATGTTATTTTTCTATAACATATCGTTGAGCCATTCAAGGAAGGAGCTGTGGATATGTCTCTTGGATTCAGGGTTTCGGGCCGCATCGGCAAACCTGTCGCCGAAGTCTTCGACGCGGTCGTCAATCCGAAGAAGCTTAGCGGCTATTTCACTACGATCGGCGGCGCCAGCGCGCCGCTGGTGGCTGGTGCCGGTGTTGTCTGGTGGGGCAAGGTCCCCGTCGAGGTCGACGAAGTGATCAAGGACAGCCGCATGGTGCTGCACTGGGACGCCTCCGATGCCGACGGCAAGCCAGCCTACAAGACCCGCATCGAGATGAATTTCGAACCGCTCGATGATGGCGGCACCTTTGTCACCATCGCCGAGACCGGCTGGCGCGAGGACGCGGTCGGCCTGAAGAAGTCCTATCTCAATTGCGAGGGCTGGTCGCAGATGCTGGCCTGCATGAAGGCCTATGTCGAATACGGCATCAATCTGCGCGACGGCTATTACCGCAGCGAGATGAAGGGCGAGCCGGCCAACGAGAACAACATCTGAAAAACCCCCAAGATGACGGAGGCCTGCGATGAAGCAAGTGACGCCATTTCTGATGTTCGAGGGCAAGGCCGAAGAGGCAATGACCTTCTATTGCGAGACGATCCCCGACAGCAGCGTCCTTGACGTCACACGTTACGGCTCCGGCGAAGACGGCCCGGAAGGGACGGTCAAGCTGGCGCGCGTGTCCATAAGCGGTCTGGAAGTGATGGTCTACAACAGCCCCGTGCACCATGCCTTCACATTCACGCCGTCGGTCTCGCTGTATGTGGATTGCTCCACGGAGGCAGAGCTGAACGGCATTGTCGAGGCCCTGGCCAAGGACGGCAAATTTCTGATGCCGCTGGACAATTATGGTTTCAGCCGCCGGTTTGCATGGCTCAACGACAGGTTCGGAGTCTCCTGGCAAATCAATTTGGCATAGCGGGTTCTGGACCGAACCGGCCAATCGAACCTGAACACGGGAATGGAGCCAGCAAATGACCGCGAAGATCAGCGGCGGCATCAACATCGCCATGAAAGTGCCGCCACATCAATACCAGGCAACGATCGCCTTCTATCGCGACGTCATCGGCCTGAAGCCATTCACGGCCAAGGCGCCCGCTATCGGCTTTGAACTCGGTCCCAATCGCCTGTGGATCGACGAGGCGCCGATGCTTAGTCAGGCCGAGGTCTGGCTGGAACTGTTCACCGATGATTTTCCAGGCGCGGCGGACCATCTCGCCAAGGCCGGCGTCGTGCGCTGCGACGCCATCGAGGCACTGGGTGAAGGCTTTCGCGGCGGCTGGATCACCAACCCGGCCAACATCATTCACCTCGTGCGCGAACCCGATGCTTGGTGAACCGGGGCGGCGCCGTGGAAAGGAGGACGCTATGGAAATCCGTGAAACACCGACCGCCGAAGCCGGCATGCTGATAAGGCGGCCGGTCGCCGACGTGTTCGAAGCTATCGTTGATCCGGCGATCACGACAAAATTCTGGTTCACCCACGGCAGCGACAGGCTGGACAGCGGCAAGGAAATCCATTGGGAATGGCGCATGTATGGCGTCTCGACGACGGTAACGGTCAGCGAGATCGTGCCGAACGAGAAGATCGTCATGCAATGGAGCGATCCGCCGACCACGGTGGTGTGGACCTTTACCGAGATGCCGGGCGGCACGACCTTTCTCGAGGTCCACAATTTCGGCTTTGCCGGCAGCCCCGATGAGCAGGTCAAGCAGGCGATCGACTCGACCGGCGGTTTTGCGCTGGTGCTCGCCGGCGCCAAGGCGTGGCTCGAGCAAGGCCTGACGCTTGGCCTGACCGGCGACCGCCATCCGAAGGGTTTGCCGGGGCATTAGGTCAACCGCGGTGGGCCATCCTCAGTGCCCGCCGCCCTTTGCCTTCTTCCGCCGCCGGGCCAGCATGTTGAGCCCTTCGACCAGTGCCGAAAAACCCATGGCAGCGTAGATGTAGCCCTTCGGAACGTGGTAACCCATGCCGTCGGCGATCAGCGTCATGCCGATCATCAGCAGGAACCCTAGCGCCAGCATGACGATGCTGGGGTTCCTGGCGATGAAATCGGCCAGCGGCCCGGCCGCCAGCATCATCACGCTCACCGCCACGATCACCGCGATGTACATGATCGCGATTTCGTCGGTCATGCCGACGGCGGTGATGATCGAGTCGATCGAGAAGACGAGGTCGAGCAGCAATATCTGGAAAATGGCGCCGGCCAGCGACAGCTGCAGTGTTTCGCCCATCATCGTGTCCTGGTGATCATCGAGATCGACCGTGTGGTGGATCTCCTTGGTCGCCTTCCAGACGAGGAACAGGCCGCCGGCAATCAGGATCAGGTCGCGCCATGAAAAGCCGTGGCCGAAGGCGGTGAATATCGGCATCGTCAACTGGACGATGATCGAGATGGTGGCCAGCAGGATCAGCCGCATCACCAGCGCGGCGGAGATGCCGAGCCGCCGGGCGCGGGCTCGCTGCGCTACCGGCAATTTGTTGGTCAAAATCGAGATGAAGATCAGATTGTCGATGCCGAGCACGACCTCCAGCACGATCAGCGTCAGCAGCGCGACCCATGCCGTCGGGTCGGAGACAAAGGCGAAATGCGGCGCCAGGAATTCGACTAGCTGCATGGAGGTCGTCCCCTCTACGATCTAGAGCAGTTTCGCCGGCAATTGGGTATTGCAAGCGTCCATATCAATGTCACGACCAGAAGGAAGGAGCCGTTTCCTCCAGCCGCGGGCCGCGGCGAAACGGCGCGATCCGTTCAGTCAGGCCGCTACGGTCGGAAATGTCGACGCCGACGCCGCACAATGTCGCCGGTCCGGTCGACGCCTCGAAACGGCCTTTCGGCACCTTGGACAAAAACCGGTTGAGCGGCTCCTCCTTGTCCATGCCGAGCGAGGAATCGTAATCGCCGCACATGCCGGCATCGGAAATATAACCGGTGCCGCCATTGAGGATCTGGTGATCGCCGGTCGGCTGATGCGTGTGGGTGCCGACAACAAGGCTGGCACGGCCGTCGACGAAATGGGCGAAGCACATTTTTTCCGAGGTCGCCTCGGCATGGAAATCGATGACGATCGCATCGGCCTGCTCGCCAAGCGGACAAGCGGCAAGTTCGCGCTCGCCGGCCTGGAACGGATCGTCGAGCTCGGGATGCATGAACACCCGGCCCATGATGTTGGCGACCAGCACGCGCGCGCCGTTCCTGGCGATGTAGACGCCTGAGCCGCGCCCCGGCGTGCCTTTCGGGAAGTTGGACGGACGCAGGAAGCGTTCCTCGCGCGGCGCGAAAATCAGCGCATCGCGTTGGTCCCAGACATGGTTGCCGGTGGTGACGACATCGGCGCCGGCCGAGATCGTCTCGCGAAAAATCTCCTCGGTGATGCCGAAGCCGCCGGCGGCGTTCTCGCCATTGACGATGACGAAGTCGAGTTTGAAATCCGAGATCAGGCCGGGCAGTTGTTCCCACACCGCCGTACGTCCTGTCTTGCCGACCATGTCGCCGAGAAAGAGAAGTCTCATATAAGCGTGATCCTGAACTGAAGGTCAGCGAAGCAAAAAGCTGCATGACTTTCGGAAAAGACCATGCGTCCAGGAACTTATCTACAATTTCGGCGCGAACAGGCGCAACCCGCTCTCGGTGAGTATTTCCGGAATGATCACGTCATGCGGCTCGTCCGGCACCAGGGCCACCTCCTGGCAGTCGAAGGCAATGCCGATCAGCCGCGGCTGCTGTCCGTTGTCGGCCAGCCGCGCGATCGCCCGGTCGTAATAGCCGGCGCCGTAACCGATGCGGTGGCCGCGCGCATCGAAGGCGGCAAGCGGCACCAGCATCACCTGCGGATCGAGTACCTCGGCTTCCTCATGCGGCCCGACGGTGCCGAAGCCCATGTCGATCATTGGCGCGCCGCGCACCAGTTCGCGAAAAACGATGGTGGTCTTGTCGAGAATGGCCGGCAGGCAGAGCCTCGCGCCCTTTTCGCGCAAGGCAAACATCAGCGGCCGGACGTCGACTTCCGAGCGCATCGGCCAGAAGCCTGAGACGATCTGGCCCGGCTCGACGGTGATCCAGTCGCGCGCCGTCTCGGCCATTTCGAGTGCTGCCTCTACCCGCCAGAACGGATCGAGCGCATCGCGGCGGCCGAGGGCTTCGTTGCGGAGATTTTTTTTCAGGTCTTTTCGGAAGGTCATGGAGTCAAGATAGAAAAAGTCGGATCTGGACGGGGTTTTGGGAGCGACGTTTCCTACCGCATGGCCCACTGAAATGTGAGTGACGATCCACACAACCGGTGGAGAGAGCGATCCCGGGAACCTACAAAGTAGGTGGGCGCCGTATGAGAAAACCCACGGGTCTTCCCAGGGACAGCTCCCTAGGGATCATTAAGGCCCCGGGGAAAATGTTCTCCTGCCGGGAAGCGCAGACCGTCCCCGCCAATATAGGCAGACGGCAGGCCCAGCGCCAGAGAGACGACACGCTTCGAGTCTTAAATCGACGCAGAACCCCTCAACGAGGTCAGCGCCGGCAAGATCCCCGCTTCGCCAGCAGCGCCTTGCACAGCGAAGGCCGCGTCCTTAGGGTCGCGCGATGAACCCGGGAGCAAAAATGCGTTTCGAAGGCACGGCAGCCTATGTTGCCGACAAGGATCTGATGGTGGCGGTCAACGCGGCGATCGCGCTGGAGCGGCCGTTGCTGGTCAAGGGCGAGCCCGGCACCGGCAAGACCGAACTTGCCCGCCAGGTGGCGGCAGCGCTCGGTCTGGATCTGATCGAATGGCACGTCAAATCGACCACGCGGGCGCAGCAGGGTCTCTATGAATACGATGCCGTCTCGCGGCTGCGCGACAGCCAGCTCGGCGACGAGCGCTTCAACGACATTCGCAATTACATCAAGCGCGGCAAATTATGGAATGCCTTTGCGGCCGGCAAGAAAGTCGTGCTTCTGATCGACGAGATCGACAAGGCCGATATCGAGTTCCCCAACGATCTGTTGCAGGAATTGGATAGGATGGAGTTCTTCGTCTACGAGACCGGCGAGACCATCCGCGCCACCGTCCGGCCGATCGTCATCATCACCTCCAACAACGAGAAGGAATTGCCGGACGCCTTCCTGCGCCGCTGCTTCTTCCACTACATCCGCTTCCCCGACGTCGACACTTTGCACAAAATCGTCGACGTGCATTATCCCGGCATCAAGCAGAAACTGGTGCGAGCGGCATTGACCCAGTTCTATGAGATCCGCGATGTGCCCGGCCTGAAGAAGAAGCCGTCGACCTCCGAGGCACTCGACTGGATCCGCCTGCTGGTCGCCGACGACATCGCGCCCGAGGACCTGCGCGCCGACCCGAAGAATGCGTTGCCGAAACTGCATGGCGCGTTGCTGAAGAACGAACAGGACGTGCATCTGTTCGAGCGCCTGGCCTTCATGGCGAGACGGCAGGGGTGAGGGGCTGGTCAGTCGGAAGCCGACGAAAGCCCTCGGACAGCGGTTTCCCGTCGCTGGACCGTTGCCCTTGGTCAGGGACGGAGGCAGCTTCGGGTTGCCGAGTTCAGAGGGAAATGAAATGACCGAGATCACCGTCCGCCCATTGGCGCAATCCGACCATGCCGATTGGCGGCGTCTGTGGACCGCCTATCTCACCTTCTACGAAACCAAGTTGCCGGAAGCGGTTTACGCCGTCACCTGGAAGCGGCTGTTCACGGCGGGCGAGTTCGAGCCGAAAGGCTTCATCGCCACCCTCGACGGCAAGGCCGTCGGCCTGACGCACTATCTCTACCATCGCTCCTGCTGGTCGGAGATAAACAACTGCTATCTGCAGGACCTGTTTGCCGACCCCGATGTGCGCGGCAAGGGCGTCGGCGCCGCCCTGATCGAAGCGGTCAGGCAGGAAGCCGGCAAGATCGGCGTCAAGAACGTCTACTGGATGACGCACGAGACCAACACCACCGCACGCAAGCTCTACGACCATGTGGCGCGCAGGACCGGCTTCATCGAGTATGATCTGCTGTAGACCGTGAGATGTTCATCCCCTTCTTCCTCGAACTGAAGGCAGCGCGGGTTCCGGTCTCGCTCCGCGAATATCTGTCGCTGCTGGAGGGGCTGGAGGCCGGGCTGGTCGACTATGATGTCGAGGGCTTTTACTATCTCGCCCGCGCCGCTCTGGTGAAGGACGAGCGCCACATCGACCGCTTCGACCAGGTCTTTTCGCACATCTTCAAAGGTGTCGAGGCGCGGGCTGGCGAAAACCCGGTCGATGTCGCAAACATCCCGGAGGAATGGCTGCGGAGGCTCGCCGAAAAGCACCTGACCGATGAGGAGAAGAAGCTGGTCGAGGCGCTGGGCGGCTTCGAAAAGCTGATGGCGAGGCTGAAGAAGCGGCTGGAGGAGCAAAAGGGCCGGCATCAGGGCGGTTCGAAATGGATCGGCACCGGCGGCACCTCGCCCTTCGGCGCCTATGGCTACAATCCCGAAGGCGTGCGCATCGGCCAGCACGAAAGCCGCAACCGCCGCGCGGTAAAAGTCTGGGACAAACGCGAGTTCAGGAATTTCGATGATGCCGTCGAGCTCGGCACCCGCAATATCAAGGTCGCGCTGAAACGCCTGCGCCGCTGGGTGCGCGAAGGTGCCGAAGAGGAATTCGACCTGCCAGGCACCATCCACGCCACCGCCGAGCACGGATATCTCGACGTTAAGACACAACCCGAACGTCGCAATGCGGTCAAGCTGCTGATGTTCTTCGATGTCGGCGGCTCGATGGACGACCACATCAGGAGCCTCGAGGAGCTATTTTCGGCTGCCCGCGCCGAATTCCGCCAGCTCGAATATTTCTACTTCCACAACTGCCTCTACGAGGGCGTGTGGAAGGACAATCGCCGCCGCCATGCCGAGGTGATTCCGACCTTCGATCTCCTGCATAAATATGGCCCCGACTACAAGGTGATCGTCGTCGGCGACGCCTCGATGAGCCCCTACGAGATCGCCCATCCCGGCGGCTCGGTCGAGCATTGGAACAAGGAGGCCGGCGCCGTCTGGCTTGGCCGGTTGCTGCAGCAATGGCCAAATGCCATATGGCTCAACCCGGAAGCCGAGAAGAACTGGGGTTTTACCCATTCGATTGCCATGATCCGCGATATTTTTGACGGCCGCATGTTTCCACTGACGCTCGCCGGCCTCGAAGCCGCGACGAAGCAACTTTCAAGGAAGCACTGAATGGATCCACGCAAAACAGGAAGGTCGACCTGTTTCCTTTGCCTGCAATGCGGTGTCCAGTTCGCGGCGACAGCGACGCCGTCGCGACATTGCCCGATCTGCGAGGACGAGCGGCAATATGTGCGCTGGGAGGGCCAGGCCTGGATCACGCCGGAAGAGCTCGCCGCCGGCCATCGGCTCGCGATGAGAGACGACGCCGGCGTGCTCGCCTTCGGCATCGAGCCGCGCTTCGCCATCGGCCAGCGGGCATTGCTGGCGCAAACGCCGCACGGCAATGTGCTGTGGGACTGCATTTCGATGGTCAGCGACGAGGCGGTGGCCGAGATCAACCGCCGGGGCGGCCTGGCCGCGATCGCCATTTCGCACTGCCATTATTATTCGGCAATGGTCGAGTGGAGCGAGGCGTTTGGCGGCGTGCCGATTTATCTGCACGCCGATGATCGTCAGTGGATCATGCGGCCGCATCCGGCGATCATCAGCTGGCAAGGCGAGACGCGCGCCATAAACCCGTCGCTGACGCTCATCCGCTGCGGCGGCCACTTTGCCGGTGGCCAGGTGCTGCACTGGAAGCGCGACGGCGGCAATGCCATCCTGGCCGGCGACATCGTGCAGGTGACGCCGACTCGCCGCCATCTCAGCTTCATGTACAGCTACCCGAACTACATCCCGCTCAACGCTTCGAAAGTGCTCGGCATCAAGGCCGCGCTGGAGCCTTTCGCGTTCGACCATATCTATGGCGCGTGGTGGAACCAGAACGTCATCGGAGATGCAAAGGCGGCATTTTCAGCATCGGTTGCGCGCTATCTCGCCGCCATCGCCTGAGGAATTCTTCGCGACAGGATAGAAATACGGGCAAACGCGGTAACAAATCCCTATTTCAGGCGAAGTTGGGAAGGCAACCCAAATAGCGACCTAAGCTAAGAGGAAAAAATGGACAGCCACACCTACCCCGTTACCCGCACCGACGCCGAATGGCGCGCCCGGCTGACGCCTGAGCAATATGCGGTGATGCGCAACCACGGCACCGAGCGGCCGGGAAGCTGCGCCCTGCTGCACGAGAAGCGCGCCGGCACCTTCTCCTGCGTCGGCTGCGACCAACCCTTGTTTGAATCCAAGCTGAAATTCGAGAGCGGCACCGGCTGGCCGAGCTTCAACGACCCGGTGCCGGGTTCGCTCGAGACTACTGTCGACCGCAGCTACGGCATGGTCCGCACCGAATGCCATTGCGCCCGCTGCGGCAGCCATCTCGGCCACGTCTTCGAGGACGGCCCGCCGCCGACCGGCCTGCGCTATTGCATCAACGGCGTGGCGCTCAAATTCGAGCCGGCCGCCTGATCGTCAGGCCACGACCACCAGGATCAGCCACAACGTGGCGCCAAGCGTCATCAGCGAGGCCTTGGCGCCACTTGATTTTCCGGCAGTTCGCCAAACGGCAAAAGTCAGGAAGATGTTGTAGGGCACCGGCGCGAAATGCACCGCCAGAACCAGCGCAAGCGGCAACTTCAGCCCGAGCAGAATGAGCGCCGCCACCGATGACGCGACGTTGATCGCTGTGCCGACAACGACCAGGTCGCGCCAGAACAGCCGATCGAGCGGCACGCCGCCGAGCCAGCGTGAGCGGAAGAAGGCGGCAACGCGCGACATGATCGTCATCGATCGACCGGCTCCTCGCTCTGCTCACCAGCGCAACCCTTCCACAAGGATTGCGTCTGGAAACCCTGCTTTATTCCTGACCCAGAACTTCGGCAATCGCGCGCTCGAAACGCGAGGCTTCCGTCACCAGCCAGTCGGTCATCGCCGGCCAATTGTCTTCGGCAAAACAATTCACCCGCCACATCGAATTGATGCCGAGGCCGTCGCAACTTTGTTCTGGCCTGAGCTTCAGCCTGTCTTCGATGGCCGGCTGGAACGGCTTCAGCCGCGACCAGGCTTGCGTGGCACCGAACTTCTCGTTGCGGCCGAAGAAGACGCCGACATGATTCTGCGCAGGCGCGACGTACATGGAAAGGACCAATGCGAAGTCGGGCAGCCCACGCTGCCAGAACCACGGTCCACGCCTCGCCAGCAGAGCCCTTTCATCCGGATGCCGTTCCGCGAACAGCGTCCAGAAGCTGCGTTGGCGGAATTCAGAGGCGCGGCGGGCGCCAAAATCGAATTCGCTCATGTTCGAACCGTTGAGGGGCGCCGCAACCGGCGCCCAAGGCTATTACCGGCCTACACCATTCCAAGCGCGGCCTTGTACAGATCGAGGATGGACTCCTCTTCCTGCCGCTCGGCCTGGTCCTTCTTGCGCAGCCGGATGATCGACCGCATCGCCTTAGTGTCGAAGCCGGTGCCCTTGGCCTCGGCGAACACTTCCTTGATGTCGTCGGCAATCGTCTTCTTCTCTTCCTCGAGCCGCTCGATACGCTCGATGAAGGCGCGCAACTGGCCGGCGGCAACAGTCTGGCTGGTCTCGGTGATGTCGTCGGCCATATTCTTCTCTCCGCGTCGTTTTCTCACCGCGACTCGGGGTGACCCGAGCGGCGAATTGCAGCGGTTCGATGCCCGACCGGGCGCGGCGGGTCAAGGTGCTATCGATGCGGCATGAAGGGCTGCTGCCAGGCGCCGACAAGGCTGTCTGATGCCGGCCTATTTCACCCGAATGCGATCAGCAGATCCTTGGCATCAATCTGGTCGCCGGCCTTGACGAGCACCTCGGCGATGGTGCCGTCGCGCTCGGCATGCAGCGCCGTTTCCATCTTCATCGCTTCGATCGACAGCAGCACGTCGCCGGCCTTCACCGCCTGGCCGGCAGCGACCGCAAGCGCCGAGACGACGCCGGGCATCGGCGCGCCGACATGCGCCTCATTGCCCGGCTCCGCCTTGCGCCGTGCCTTGGCAGCGGACGCGCCATGCGCCCGGTCCGGTACCTTCACGCGGCGCGGCTGGCCGTTGAGCTCGAAGAACACGGTGACCATGCCCTTTTCGTCGACATCGCCCATGGCAAGGCAGCGCACCACCAGCGTCTTGCCTTTCTCGATGTCGACGAAAATCTCGTCTTCCGGCTTCATGCCGTAGAAATAGGTCGGTGTCGGCAGCACGCTGACCGGGCCGTAGGTCTCCTGCGCGGCGGCGAAATCCGAAAACACCTTCGGATACATCAGCCACGACGCGAACTCGAACTCACTGAGCTTGCGCTCGAGCTTTTCCTCGACCTCCCTGCGGCTGGCCGTGAGGTCCGCCGCCTTGAGCAGCGAACCCGGCCGCACCGTGATCGGCTTTTCGCCCTTCAGCACCTTCTTCTGCAATGGCTTTGGCCAGCCGCCCGGCGACTGGCCGAGGTCGCCGCGCAACATCGACACCACAGAATCCGGGAAGGCGATGTCCCGCGCCGGATTCTCGACGTCGGCGACGGTCAGGTCCTGGCTGACCATCATCAGCGCCATGTCGCCGACGACCTTGGACGACGGCGTCACCTTGACGATATCGCCGAACATCAGATTGACGTCGTGATAGGTCTGCGCCACTTCGTGCCAGCGCGTCTCCAGCCCAAGCGAGCGCGCCTGTTCCTTGAGGTTGGTGAACTGCCCGCCAGGCATTTCGTGCAGATAGACCTCCGATGCTGGCCCCTTCAGGTCGCTTTCGAAGGCGGCGTACTGGTTGCGCACCGCCTCCCAGTAGAACGAGATATTCCTGATCCATTGCGGGTCGAGGCCCGGATCGCGCTCGGTGCCCTTCAGCGCCTCGACGATGGAACCCAGGCATGGCTGCGAGGTGTTGCCAGATAGCGAATCCATCGCCGCGTCGATGCCGTCGACACCGCTCTCCACCGCTGCCAGCACGGTGGCCGCCGACAGGCCGGATGTGTCGTGCGTGTGGAAGTGGATCGGCAGGTCTGTCGCCTCGCGCAGTGCCTTGAACAGCACGCGGGCAGCACTCGGCTTTAGAAGCCCCGCCATGTCCTTGACGGCAATGATATGGGCGCCCGCCGCCTGCAATTCGCTGGCCAGGCCGACATAGTATTTCAGATCGTATTTCGCCCGCGCCGGATCGAGTATGTCGCCGGTATAGCAGATCGCCGCTTCGATCAGCTTGCCCTCGGCGCCGACCGCATCCATGGCCACACGCATGTTCTCGACCCAGTTCAGGCAGTCGAAGACGCGGAACAGGTCGATGCCGCCAGCAGCGGCCTGGTGGACGAAATGCTGGACGACATTGTCGGGATAGTTAGTATAGCCAACGCCGTTGGCGCCACGCAGAAGCATCTGCAGCAGAAGATTGGGTGCTGCCTCGCGCACCAGCGACAGCCGCTCCCATGGATCTTCGGTGAGGAAGCGCATGGCGACGTCGAATGTTGCGCCGCCCCAGCATTCGAGTGACAAAAGCTGCGGCAGAGCGCGCGCATAGGTGCCGGCGATGCCGGCGATGTCATAGGTGCGCACACGCGTCGCGAGCAAGGATTGATGCCCGTCGCGCATTGTCGTGTCGGTGACCAGCACCTCTTTTTGCTCGCGCATCCACGCCGCGAATTTCTCCGGCCCGAGCACGTCGAGCTTCTGCTTGCTGCCGTCAGGCACATTGCCGTTGAGATATGGCACCACCGGTGGCGCCGCATCTGCTTTTGGCTGCGGCCGGCCGCGCGTCTCGGGATGGCCATTGACCGAAACGTCGGCAAGATAGTTGAGCAGCTTGGTCGCGCGGTCCTGCCGCTTCACGCTGGCGAACAGTTCCGGCGTCGTGTCGATGAACTTGGTGGTGTAGGAATTGTCGGCGAAGCTCCGGTGATTGATGATCGCCTCGAGAAAGGTGAGATTGGTCGCCACGCCCCGGATTCGGAATTCGCGCAACGCCCGGTTCATGCGGGCGATGGTCTCGGCCGGCGTCGGCGCCCACGCCGTCACCTTTTCCAGCAATGGATCGTAGAAGCGGGTGATGACCGCGCCCGAATAGGCGGTGCCCCCATCAAGGCGGATGCCGAAGCCGGTGGCGCCGCGATAGGCGGTGATGCGGCCATAGTCGGGGATGAAATTATGCTCGGGGTCTTCAGTGGTGATGCGGCACTGCAGCGCGTGCCCGTTGAGCCTGATGTCCTTCTGCGTCGGCACGCCCGATTCCGCCGTGCCGATGGCAAAGCCGTCGAGTATGTGGATCTGTGCTTTGACGATGTCGATGCCGGTCACTTGTTCGGTGACGGTGTGCTCGACCTGGATGCGCGGATTGACCTCGATGAAATAGAATTTTCCGGTATCGGCATCCTGCAGGAACTCGACCGTGCCGGCGCCGATATAGCTGGTTTCGCGCGCGATCCTCAGCGCGTAGCCGCAAAGCTCCTCGCGCTGCGACATTTCGAGATAGGGCGCCGGCGCCCGCTCGACCACTTTCTGGTTGCGGCGCTGGATCGAACAATCGCGCTCGAATAGGTGCACGGCGTTGCCATGCGTGTCGCCCAGCACCTGCACCTCGACATGGCGGGCGCGCTCGATCAGCTTCTCGAGATAGACCTCGTCCTTGCCGAAAGCCGCCTTCGCCTCACGCTTGCCTTCCATCACCTCGCGGGCGAGATCGGCCTCGGAGCGGATGGCGCGCATGCCGCGGCCGCCGCCGCCCCAGGACGCCTTGAGCATCACCGGGTAGCCGATCGTCCTGGCGAGTTCCTTCACCGCCGCCATGTCGTCCGGCAAGGGATCGGTGGCGGGAATTACCGGCACACCGACTTCGATTGCGAGATTGCGGGCGGCGACCTTGTTGCCCAGCCTGCGCATCGTATCCGGCTTTGGCCCGATGAAGATGATGCCGGCCGTGGCGCAGGCCTCGGCGAATTCCGGGCTCTCCGACAGCAGGCCGTAGCCTGGATGGATGGCATCGGCGCCCGAAAGCCTGGCGACGCGGATAACCTCCTCGATCGACAGATAGCTTTCGATCGGCCCCATATCCCTGGTCAGGTGCGGCCCGCGCCCGACCTGGTAGCTTTCGTCGGCCTTGAAGCGATGCAGGGAGTATTTGTCTTCCTCCGCCCAGATCGCCACGGTTTTGAGGCCGAGTTCATTAGCCGCGCGGAAGACGCGGATGGCAATTTCGGAGCGGTTGGCGACAAGGATCTTCGAGATTGCCAAGGACAGGGCTCCGGACACGGGGAAGGGAACTGCCGGACATGATTAGCGCGAAAATGCTGCAGTGCAAACAAAATCGGGCAGCGGCTAAACCGATTTAAATCCACTCGATGCCGTCAAAACGGAAATGCCCGGCGCAAGCGCCGGGCATCTCCAAAATTATCGTCGTCGACAGGCTTACATCTTCTGGATGTAGGTGTACTTGCCGTCGTCGCCCTTCTTCCACTCGTACATGACGTAGCCGGGCAACGTCGGATCGCCCTTCGCGTCATAGGAGAGGTCGCCCAGAACGGTCTTGAACGGACCCTTCTCATGCAGCGCCTTGGCAACTTCCTGCGGGTCGTTCGACTTGGCAACGGTGGCTGCTTCGGCGATCGCCTGCATGGCGGCGTAGGAGTAAAGCGTGTAGGCCTCCGGTTCGAAGCCCTGCGCGCGGAACTTCTCGACGAGTTCCTTGTTCGTCGGGATCAGACGCGGATCCGGGCCGAACGTGTTCAGCGTGCCCGCAACTGCGTCGCCAGCGATCGAGGCCAGCTCGTTCGACACGATGCCGTCGCCGGAAACCAGCGTCGCCTTGAGGCCCTGGTCAGCCGCCTGGCGGATGATCAGGCCGGCTTCGGTGTGCAGGCCACCCCAATAGATGATGGAAACGCCGGCTTCCTTCATCTTGGCGATCAGCGCCGAGAAGTCCTTGTCGCCGACATTGACGCCTTCGTACATGACTTCCGTCAGGCCGGCTGCGTTCATCGCCTTCTTGGTCTCATCGGCAAGGCCCTGGCCGTAGGTCGTCTTGTCGTGGATGACCGCGATCTTGGCATCCTTGAAGTTCGCCGCGAGATAGGCGCCGGCGATGCTGCCCTGCTGGTCGTCACGTCCGCAGGTGCGGAACGTGTTCCACATGCCGCGTTCGGTGAACTTCGGATTGGTCGCGGCCGGCGTGATCTCGAGGATGCCGTTTTCCGCGTAGACTTCCGACGCCGGGATCGAGACGCCCGAGTTGAAGTGGCCAACCACGAACTTGACGCCGTCGCCGACGAACTTGTTGGCGACCGAGATGCCCTGCTTCGGATCGGAGACGTCGTCGCCGACCGAGAGCTTGATCTGCTCGCCATTGATGCCACCGGCCGCATTGATGTCGGCGACGGCCTGTTCGGCACCCTTCTGCAGCTGCGCGCCGAAGGCGGCATTCGGACCGGTGATCGGACCGGCGACGCCAACCAGGACGTCAGCCCACGCGCTGCCGCTGAACGCGATCAGCGCGGTCAGGGCGACGGCGGACAAAAGTGATTTTTTCATGTAAAACGCTCCCATTTACGGAGTGGGCGTTGGATGATGCTTTCATGCGATGCCCACTTTTACTCGCAGAAAACGTACTTTGCCGATTTTCAGGCACTTGTCACGCCGATTCATCCCCGAAACGGCGTTAATCATGAACGTCAACCTTTCGGCTTCCAGCTCAAAACCGATGCTCTTTCATAGAGCCAATTATACTGTGTCACCATCTGGTTTGTGCGCGTGTATTGATAGCCGATGAAGCCCAATATCATCAGTACGATCGTATCCACGATATAGTAATGCAGCGAGAACATCGTGCCGCCGAACAGCGCGTGATGAATGAACCTTACGCCAATGCCAAGGCCGAGCATGTAGGCGAACAATTGGAGGAAGCTGCGCCATGTCTGGGCGCTGGCCTTGCCGGTCATCCATGCCGCCCAGCCGCCGAGCAGGCAGGTGACGAAGAAGAACTGCCAGATCGAGGGTTCCTCGTAGAGAATGCCCTGCATGATGAAGTCTCCTGAACTCAGTGGTGGCCGCCTTCGAGATAGGCGGCGCGCACTTCCGGATTGGCGAGCAGCTCCTTGCCGGTGCCGCTCATCGTCACATTGCCGTTGACCATGACATAGCCGCGCGTCGCGAGCTTCAGCGCGCCGAAGGCGTTCTGCTCGACCAGGAACACTGTCAGCCCTTGGGTCCGGTTCAACTCGCGGATGGCGTCGAAGATCTGCTTCACGATCAGCGGCGCCAGGCCGAGCGACGGCTCGTCGAGCAGGAGCAGCTTCGGCCGTGCCATCAGCGCACGCCCGATCGACAGCATCTGCTGTTCGCCGCCCGACAGGGTGCCGCCGCGCTGGGCGATGCGTTCCTTCAGGCGCGGAAACAGCGTGAACACCTTCTCGACGTCCTCGTCGTAATGCTTGAGGCCGTCGAGGCTGGCGCCCATCTGCAGGTTTTCCATCACCGTCATGCGCGGGAAGATGCGCCGGCCCTCCGGCGACTGGGCGATCCGCATGCGCGCGATCTCATGCGTTGGCATCTGGGTAATATCGGTGCCGGCGAAGGTGATCGTGCCCGCCCGGGCCCGCGGAGCACCAAAAATGGTCATCATCAGCGTCGACTTGCCGGCGCCGTTGGCGCCGATCAGCGCCACGATCTCGCCCTGCCTGACGGTGACGTCGACACCGTTCAGCGCCCTGATGTTGCCGTAGTAGGTCTGGACGCCTTTGATATCGAGCAGCGTTGTGCCGGCCATCACTTGCGCCCTCCGCGCTTGCCCGCAGGTGCGGCAGCAGTCTTGCCGGCAACTGTTTTCGCAGTTTTCCCGGAAGCGTGGCTCGTTTCCACTTTCCCGGCGTCGACGCGGCGCGAAAATTCCGTCTCCTTGCCGGCGGCGAGAAGCTTGGCCTGACCAACCCAGTCCTCACGGGCGATGCGTCCGTCGAAGGCGAGATAGGCCTCGACGGCCGCGACGTCGGCTTTCTTCCATGCCGCGATCTGGTCGAAATGGAAGATGCCGTGCTGGTTAAGCTTCTTCTCGTTGACCGTGCCGATGCCCTTGATGCGGGTCAGATTGTCGGCCTCGCCGCCACGTGGCGCTGTGAGCCGGTTCGAAACGCCCGCGACCTTCGACTTGGCCGGCGCCTTAGCCGTGGAGGGTTTCGCGGTCGGCTTAGCTGCAGCGGGTTCCGCCTTGGCCGGGGGAGCGGCGGCTTGCGCTGCTGCCTTGCTTGCCGCGGCACTCGACTTTGCATCGAACTGCCCGGCTTTCGAGGCGCCTTTCGACACGGTCACGCGCTCGCCCTCGCTGTGGCCGATCGTATCGGTCACCGGTCCGGCGAGATACGAAGACGATGTGCCTGGGCCGTGCGCGGAATCGGGACCGGTGTCCAATTGCTCGATGACGTCCTCGTCGCCGACTTCGGTCAGTACCGTCTCGACTTCCTCGTCTTCGACGCCGAGATAGGCAGCGATGACGCGCGGGTCCGTGCGTACCGAATGCGGGCTGCCGTCCGATATCTTGCGCCCGTATTCGAGCACCACGACGTGGTCGGAAATCTGCATGACCACCGCCATGTCGTGCTCGATCAGCAGGATCGAGGTGCCGGTGTTGTCTTTGATGTCCATCAGCAGCGCGTTGAGCGCCATTGATTCTTTCGGATTGAGGCCGGCAGCCGGCTCGTCGAGGCAGAGCAACTCCGGACCCGTGCACATCGCCCGCGCGATCTCGAGGCGTCGTTGCGCGCCATAGGGCAGGTCGCCGGCCGGGTCGTCGGCACGGTCGACGAGATCGGCCTTCTCCAGCCAGTGCCTGGCCAGTTCGACCGACTCGGCCGATGCCTTCCGGTAGCCGCTGAAGCCGAACAGGCCGAGCACGGTGTAGCCGGACGCCTTCATCAGCTTGTTGTGCTGGGCTACCAGCAGGTTCTCGAGCAGCGTCATGCCCGAGAACAGGCGGATGTTCTGAAAGGTGCGCGCCACCTTGGCGCGTGCCGGGATTTCATGGTTCGGCAGGCGTTCGAGCAGATAGCTCGAGCCGTCGCGCCTATTGAGCGTGAGCATGCCTTCCGACGGTTTGTAGAAACCGGTGATGCAATTGAACACCGTGGTCTTGCCGGCGCCGTTCGGTCCGATCAGCGCGGTGATCTCGCCGCGCTTGGCCTGGAAGGAGAGATCGCCGATGGCGACCAGACCGCCGAATTTCATCGACAGATGGTCGACCTGCAGGATGGCATCGTTCATGGGAGATGGGTTCGTATCACTCATCAGCCGTGGCCTTCCTTGGTGAAGGAGCCGGATACGGCCTTGCTCTTCTTGAGGAAGGCTGTCGGTTCACGGCTGCCGACGAAGCCGCGCGGCTTCCACAGCATGACGATGACCATGGCCATGCCGAATAAAAGCATGCGGTAGAGTTCCGGGGTGAAGTCGGGGCCGAAGACCTGCTTCAGGAAATCGAGTTCGCGCAGCACCTCCGTGCCGCCGATCATCACCATGGCGGCGACGGCGATGCCAACCAGCGAACCCATGCCGCCAAGCACGACCATAGCCAGAATGATGGCCGACTCCAGGAAGATGAAGGATTCGGGGCTGACGAAACCTTGCCGTGCCGCGAAGAACGAGCCGGCGAAGCCGCCGAACATGGCGCCGGTGGCAAAGGCAGTGAGCTTGGTGGTGGTGGTGTTGATGCCGAGCGAGCGGCAGGCGATCTCATCCTCGCGCAGCGCTTCCCAGGCGCGGCCGACAGGCATGCGCCTTAGCCTTATCGTGACGAAGGCGGTGAGCAGGCAGAGCCCCAGGATCAGATAGTAGAGGAATATCTTGTAGTAGGCGCTCGATGTGGCGATATCCAACACCTTGGCGATATAATTCGGATCCGAAACGTTGAACGTCATCAGGCCGAAAAAGGTGACCTTGGGGATGCCGGAGATGCCGGCCGAGCCGTTCGTAACCTCGCGCCAATTGATCAGCACGAGACGAATGATCTCGCCGAAGGCAAGCGTCACGATCGCCAGATAATCGCCGCGCAGACGCAGCACCGGAAACCCGAGCAATACCCCCCAGAAGGCGGCCATGGCGCCGGCGGCGGGCAGCAGGATCCAGAACGACAGGCCAAAATGCGTGCCGAGCAGCGCATAGGCATAGGCGCCGACCGCGTAGAAGGCGACGTAGCCGAGATCGAGCAGGCCGGCGAGGCCGACGACGATGTTCAGCCCCCAGGCCAGCATCACATAGATCAGGATCTGGATGCCGAAATTGTCGACCCATTTCAGTGAACCCTGGAACCCGCCGGCCATCGACCCTGCGTACACGGCAAGCACCGCCACGACGATGATCGGGTAGAGCGCCAGTGCGGTTATGCCCAACGCCGAGAAATGGGCGAGGATGAAGGTGCGGAAATAGAACAGCACCGAGGCCAGCGCATAGATGATCGCCAGCGCCCGCGCGAAGCGCGCATAACCGGCGAGACCCGGCCCCAGCAAACCATCGAGCGAGCCGGCCAGCAGCGCCAGCACAGCCACTACGACGACGGCAGCAATGAAATACGGCAACCGGAAGAACCGCGTCGCCACGCTTTCCGGCAACAGCCCCGTGGCGATGTCGGCAATCTTCTGGTTGGCCAGGAAGGGCTGGCCGTAGGCAACGTAGAGAAAGCGGCCGAGCATGGTGGCGATCACCACGGCGGCGAGCAGGCCCCAGCGCTGTACGAGGATCAGCTCGTTGGAGATGTTCTGATCGGTCCGCAGGCCGATGAACAGCACGAACAGGCCGAGCGCGATGGCACCAGCATAAAGCGCCTCGCGCGTGGCGCGTTGCACTGGGGTGGCGACGACGCCGCGCTCCGGAGATACAGTGACCGCCATGACCTCAGACCTTTTCGACTTCTGGCCGGCCCAATATGCCGGAAGGCAGGAAGATCAGGACGATCGCCAGGATGGAGAAGGCGGCGACGTCCTTGTAGTCGATCGAGAAATAAGCCGACCACATGCTTTCGATGAAGCCGATCATCAGCCCGCCGAGCACGGCGCCGGGCAGCGAGCCGATGCCGCCGAGCACCGCCGCGGTGAACGCCTTCACGCCGGGCGTGAAACCGTCGGAGAAGGCGATGACGCCGTAATACATCAGGAACAGCGTGCCGGCGACGGCAGCAAGGGCCGCACCCATGACGAAGGTGATCGAGATGGTGCGGTCGACGTCGATGCCAAGCAACGCCGCCATCTTGCGGTCCTGCTCGCATGCCCTTTGCGCCCGGCCCAGTGAGGTCTTGTTGACCAAATACCAGAACAGCGCCAGCAGCAGCGCGGTGACGATGACGATGATGATCTGCTTCAGCGATACGCTGATGCCCTCGATGTTGTAGACCGTGGACACCATCGGCGGGATCGGCTTGTTGCGCGGCCCTTGCGTCACCTGGACGAAGTTCGACAGGGCGATCGACATGCCGATCGCGGTGATCAGCGGGGCCAGCCGGAACGAACCGCGCAAAGGCCGGTAGGCCACCTTCTCGATCGTCCAATTATACAGACTGGTCAGCAGCATCGCGACGATCATCATGATCAGCAGCGCGATCACCACCGGCAAGGAATAGAACAATGCGCCGAGAATGAGGAAAACGATGAGGGCGGTGAATGCCCCGACCATGAAGATGTCGCCATGGGCAAAATTGATCATGCCGATGATGCCGTAGACCATCGTATAGCCGATCGCTATCAGCCCATAGATCGATCCCAGCGTCAGCCCATTGATAAGCTGCTGGACAAAATACTGCATGCTGTCGTGGCTCCCCTGGAATGTCGCCCATGCAGACGCATTCCTTTTCGTATTTCCCCTAGTCGTAAAGTTTCGAGCCCGGATTGCAACGTGATTTTTCGATGGCTATGCGTGTTTTCGCCGCACGCCGTCCGATTGCCCGTTTTATTCCCGTCCGGCCCCTGGACCATCGCGGACCCTACCATTGGCCTAACGCAATGTCTTTGACGATTCAACCGCACCATGCGCCTCGTTTCGAAGAAATCGCCGTCAAAATAAGTTGATGAGCGGGATCGTTGCGTCGTTGATCGCAATCCGTTTACGCTCTCTTTCTTCCCCTGCGTCAGCGTTTTTTCTATTTGACGACGAAGCCGTGCGCGAACGGGTCGCGGTCGTCGATGAAGATCGTGTTCAATCCGGTCATCCGTGCCCAGCCGCCGATCGACGGAATGATCGCCGGCTTGCCGGCGACGGTGACCTCTTTTTCCACCCTGCCCTTGAACAGCGAGCCGATGATCGATTCATGGACGAAGTCGTCGCCAACCCCAAGCTTGCCCTTGGCGTGAAGCTGCGCCATCCGCGCCGAGGTGCCGGTGCCGCAGGGCGAGCGGTCGATCGCCTTGTCGCCGTAGAAGACGGCGTTGCGGGCATCGGCTTGCGGGTTGGTCGGCGCACCGGTCCACAATATGTGCGACAGCTTGTCGATGCCGGGATTCTCCGGGTGGACGAAGGAATATTTCTCGTTGAGCCGCTGCCGCACCACCGGGCTCCAGGCGATCAGCTCGCCCGCCGAATGGTCGGCCATGTCGCGATAGTTCGTTTGCGGTTCGACGATGGCGTAGAAATTGCCGCCATAGGCGACATCGACGCTGATCTCGCCGAGCCCGGGGCATTCGACCGTCAGTCCCTCGGCATAGAGGAAGGACGGCACATTGGTGATGCGCACCTCCTCGACATAGTCGCCGACCTGCTTGTACTCGGCGACGACCAGGCCCGCCGGCGTATCCAGCCTGAGCACGCCCGGCGTCTTCGGCTTGATCAGCCCATGTTCGACGGCAAAGGTCACAGTGCCGATTGTGCCGTGGCCGCACATCGGCAGACAGCCGGAGGTTTCGATGAACAGGATGGCGATGTCGCAATCCTCGCGCGTCGGCGGATAGAGGATCGAGCCGGACATCACGTCATGGCCGCGCGGCTCGAACATCAGCCCGGTGCGGATCCAGTCATATTCGGCCAGGAAATGCGCTCGCCGCTCCATCATCGTCGAGCCGTTGAGCAGCGGTCCGCCGCCGGCGACCAGCCGCACCGGATTGCCGCAGGTGTGGCCGTCTATGCAGAAGAAGGAATTCTTGGCCATGCCGGCTCCCAACTGAATGTCTTCGATCTCAAAACCGTTGCGGACTGAACGGACCGAGATCAAGCGATGGACCCTGCCCGAGAACGAGCTCACGGATCAAGCGTCCGGTCGCCGCGGCCTGGGTCAGGCCGAGATGACCATGGCCGAAGCCATACACCACCGACGGCGTTTTTTGCGACCGCCCGATCACCGACAACGAATCCGGCAGCGACGGCCGGAACCCCATCCATTCGCGGCCATTGGCCGGATCCAGCCCTGGCAGGAATTTTTGCGCCTTTTCGAGCAGTGCTTTCGAGCGCGCATAATTGGGCGGCCTTTCGAGGCCGCCGAGCTCGACCGCGCCACCGACGCGCAGGCCGGTCTCGAGCGGCGTGATGACAAAGCCATGCCCGGAGAAGATCAATTGCCGCTTTACGTCGAACGCAGTCTTCGGCAGCGTCGTGTTGTAGCCACGCTCGGTCTCCAGCGGGATGCCGTCGCCGAGATGTCTTGCCAGCAGATGCGACCAGGCCCCGGCAGCGATGACGACATGCTTTGCCCGACGCGTCGTACCGTCGGCCATGGTCAGGATCGCGTCGCCCTGTCCCGCCTCGATACGCTCGATCCGGGCCTTTTCGAACCCCGCGCCCAACCTCTCGGCATAGGCCCATAAGGCCTTTCCAAGCAGCTTGGGGTCGGCGACGGTCTTCCACCCCGGCACGAACGTGCCCCTGGCGAAGCGCGGCGACAGGCCGGGCTGCAAGGCGGCGAGAGCGCTGCCTTCGACATGGTTGAAGCCGATGCCGAAGCGCTGCCTTGCCGCCCAGCCGGGCAGCGACGCCTTGAACTCGGCCTCGCTTTCGTAGAGTTCGAGCGAGCCGTCCTCGTGCAGCATCGGCCGTGTGCCGGAACGGTCGAGCAAGCCCATCCATTCCGCCTCGGCGAGCTTCATCATCCCGGCCTGCGCGGCAAGGCCGGCTTCATAGCGGTCGCTTCGGCCGGCCCGCCAGAAGCGGACCAGCCAGGGCAACAGCTTCGGCAGATAGGCGGGCGGAATGCTGAGCGGGCCTAGCGGGTCGGCGAGCCATTTCGGCAACTGCCTGATCATGCCCTTGTGAGCCAGCGGCAGCACATCGGAGAACGCCAAGGCAGCGGCATTGCCGGAGCTGGTTTCCTCGCAGATCCCCGTCCGATCGAAAATCGTGACGTTTCGCCCCGCCTCGGCCAGAAAGCCGGCGGCGCAGATGCCGATAATGCCGCCACCAATGATGGCAACATCGAGCGTAGCATTATCATTCATTGCCATGCGCCGCGCTGCACATCTGCAAATACCCTCGAAGGGACTGGATCAGAATGCCGGCAGCTCTGGCCGCACCGCCAGCGCGTCCCTGACGGTCTTTTCGACAGCCTTGCGCCGCTCGCCCGCCAACGGCTGACGCGGCATGCGCACCCGGTCATTGGTATCGATGGCGAAGACCTCCGCGAGCTTGATGTTCTGCACCAGATAGGTCGAGACGTCGAGGTCGAGCAGCGGCCGGAACCAGCGGTAGATTTTCAACGCCTCCTCGCGGCGGCCCTGTCTCATCAATTGATAGATGGCGACTGTCTCGCGCGGGAACGCGGTGACCAGGCCCGCCACCCAGCCAATGGCGCCGACCGACAGCGCCTCGAAGGCAAGATTGTCGACGCCGGTGAACAGGTCATAGCGGTCGCCGAGGCGGTTGATGATCTCGGTCGAGCGGCGGATGTCGTCGGAGGACTCCTTGATGGCAACGAAGCGCTGGTCCTTCGCCAGTTCCTCCATCTGGTCGACAGTGACGTCGACGCGGTAGGCAAGCCGGTTGGAATAGATCATCACCGGCAGGTCGCCGGCCGCGGCGACGGCGCTGAGTGCCGCGACCGTCTCCTCGGTATTGGTATGGTAGATCGGGCTCGGCACCACCATCAAACCGTTGGCGCCTTCTTTTGCGGCGCGGCGCGCGATCGTCGCCGCCTCGCGTGTGCCGGCTTCGTTGACCGTCAACAGCACCGGTTTGTTGCCGGCGATCTTCTGCGCGGTCTTCAGCACCTCGATCTTTTCGTCATGCGACAGCATCGGTCCTTCGCCAAGCGAGCCACAGACGATGATGCCGTCGCAGCCGGCCTCCATCTGCAGCGCAAAGCAGCGCTCCATCTCGGCATGGTCGAGGCGATCATCCTCGGTGAATTTGGTCGTAACGGCGGGGAAAACTCCGGCCCACATGTCGGTCGCTCCATCTGATATATCAGTCGTATATTTCTTAAGACGCCGGCTGTCAACGTTGAATCTGATATGATATATCAAAAATATATCAGGAGACGCCGCATTGGTATATGACAACCCAGGCTCCGAGCCGGCGACTGCGAAGGCCTACCGCAGGCTCGAGCATATGATCGTGACGCTCGAACTGGCGCCCGCGAGCTTCATCACCGAGGGGGCGCTGATCGACAGGCTCGGCCTCGGCCGCACCCCGGTGCGCGAAGCGATCCAGCGGCTGGCCTGGGAGGGGCTGCTCGAGGTCCGGCCGCGTGCCGGCATTGCCATTGCCCCGCTTCACCCTGGCGACTGGCTGCGCGTCCTCGACGCCCGCCGCGGCGTCGAGGTCGTGCTTGCCCGCTCGGCCGCCCGCTTCGTCACCCGCGAGGCCGCCGACCTGTTTCATGACGCAGCGCTGGCCATGCAAAAGGCCGTGATTTCGGAAAATGTTCTTTGCTTCATCCAAGCCGACAAGGCGCTTGATGAGGCGCTGGCGCTGGCTGCAGACAACCCGTTCGCGGCGCGCCTGGCGGCGCCCTTGCAAACCCACAGCCGCCGCTTCTGGTTCCGCTACAAGGCCGATACCGGCTTGGCCGAATCCGCCGAGCACCATGTCGCATTGATCCGCTCGATCCTCGCCGGCGACGAAGAGGCCGCGGCCAAGGACGCCAAGCGGCTGATGGCGTTGCTGCGCGGCCACGCTGAGGCAGCTGCTACGCGCTGACGCCGCCCGCTCCCTCATGAGTTTTGGCCGGGCAGGGCGTCCACGCTTTCCCAATTTTCGCCGGCTGCGACAATGCAGCTTCTGCCGGCGACGTCGGTCACGATGACCGTCCAGCTTCCGCTATCGGCGACAAAAACTTCCATGACCGCCTCCTGACCGATCAGTCCGAGAGCAAACTGTCTTTCCTGGAAATTCTCGGCCAGGTGGGCGACGAGGTCGCCATGTTCAACGCAGTATTGATATTGGGCGCTTGCGGCATTCGTACCCACCGCGAATAAGCCAGCAAAAGCTACGGTCTTCACCCATCCTAACAGCGATTTGCGTGCCATAGGGCACCTCCTTTGCCATCACGATCCGGCAAAGGGAGGTGATTGACGGCCTCATTTTGCCGGAGCGATCCAGGCCGGTTCCGACGTCATCATCGCGTCGCTCCTTTCCGTGTTCCGGTCTGCCGCCAGCGGGAACGATTCTGGATGTTCTCGCTATGTTCCATATATGGTATCGCTAACGAAAAATAGCAAGCCGTGCGCGCCTCAAGTGGGCGCGGGGAGATCCGTTTCAAGGTCGCCGAGAACAGGGCCGCAGCCCGGCTGTCGTGCCGAGGCTGCGGCCAGGTGAATAGGAAAGGCCTACTTCAGGTACCGGGCAGCGCCGCTATCGTCATCGCGCTCTCCCAGCCTTCGCCGACTGAAATCACGCAGCTTTGACCTTTTGTATCGCTGGCGAGGATGGTCCAGGTGCCCTTGTCGGAAACGAAGACTTCAAGCACCACATTCGGATTGACGACGCCAACCGCGCTCGGGTTTTCATGAAACTTCTCGCCGAGCGCCTTGACCATATCGGCGCGTGCCGCGCATTGCTCGGCAGCCATTGCCGGGATGGCGGAAAGCGCCGCCGTTGCCGCGCAAGCTATGATCGCCATGAGACGTGTCATCTGACATCTCCTTTGCGCCGGACGATATCCCCCGGAGCCGTCACCAGCGCCGTTGGTTGATCTGCCAGCTCCTCCTTCGCGGCAGGACTGCAACCTAAGAGGATTGCTGCCTTCTTGGTTCCATCACATTCGTGTTCATGCCGATGAAGACGGCGACAAAAAAGGCACGGGCTCCAAGCCCGGGCCTTTTCTTGCTTTCTGCGATTTGGATCAGTTCATCGTCGGGATGACGAACTCGGCGCCGTCCTTCACACCGGCCCGCGCGCCCGCAGCCGAAGCGAGGACGCGCAGACAGGAAACCGTCCGGCTAATTCATCGTCGGGATGACGAACTCGGCGCCGTCCTTCACGCCGGACGGCCAGCGCGACGTCACAGTCTTGGTCTTGGTGTAGAAGCGGAACGCGTCCGGCCCGTGCTGGTTGAGGTCGCCGAACGAGGACGCCTTCCAGCCGCCAAACGTATAGTAGGCGATCGGCACCGGGATCGGCACGTTGATGCCGACCATGCCGACCTGGACTCGTGAGGCGAAGTCCCGCGCCGCATCGCCGTCGCGGGTGAAGATGGCGACGCCATTGCCCATCTCGTGCTCGTTGGCAAGCTTGATGGCGTTTTCGTAAGTCGGCGCGCGCACCACCGACAGCACCGGCCCAAAGATCTCTTCCTTGTAAATGCGCATGTCGGCAGTCACGTTGTCGAACAGGCAGCCGCCCATATAGTAGCCGTTCTCGTAGCCCTGCATGGAAAAGCCGCGGCCATCGACCACCAGCTTGGCGCCTTCCTTGACGCCGGTGTCGACATAGGATTTGACCCGCTCCAGCGCCTGCGCCGTGACCAGAGGGCCGAAATCGGCGGAAGAATCCGTCGACGGACCGACCTTCAGGCTCTCGACGCGCGGCACCAGTTTTTCCATTAGCCGGTTGGCGGTGTCGTTGCCGACCGGGACGGCCACCGAGATCGCCATGCAGCGCTCGCCGGCCGAGCCGTAGCCGGCGCCGATCAGCGCGTCGACGGTCTGGTCCATGTCGGCATCGGGCATGATGATCATGTGGTTCTTGGCGCCGCCGAAGCACTGCACGCGCTTGCCGGCCGCGCAGCCGCGCGAATAGATGTACTGGGCGATCGGTGTCGAGCCGACGAAACCGATAGCCTTGATGTCGGGATCGTCGAGGATGGCGTCGACCACTTCCTTGTCGCCGTTGACGACATTGAGGATGCCCGCCGGCAGGCCGGCCTCGATGAACAGTTCGGCAATCCGCATCGGCACGCCCGGATCGCGCTCCGACGGCTTGAGGATGTAGGCATTGCCGCAGGCGATGGCCGGCGCGATCTTCCATAACGGGATCATCGCTGGAAAATTGAACGGCGTGATGCCGGCGACGACGCCGAGCGGCTGGCGCATCGAATAGACGTCGATGCCGGGGCCGGCGCCATCGGTGAACTCGCCCTTCATCATATGCGGCGCACCGATGCAGACCTCGACCACTTCGAGGCCACGCTGGATGTCGCCCTTGGCGTCGGCGATGGTCTTGCCGTGTTCGCGCGCCAACATCTCGGCCAGCGCGTCATACTCCTTGGCGACCAGCTCGAGGAACCGCATCAGGACGCGTACGCGCCGCTGAGGATTGGTCGCCGCCCAGCCGGGCTGTGCCGCCTTGGCGTTTTCGACCGCTGCGCGCAATTCCGCCTGCGAAGCCAACGCCACCGTGCCACGCACCGTGCCGTCCATCGGCTGCATGACGTCCTGCTTGCGGCCGCTGGTCCCGGCGACACGCTTGCCGCCAATGAAATGACCGTATTCGATCATGGTTTCTCTCCTTGGTTCGTGATGAGGCATTGTCCGCCTTTGCGGGAGCGATGGCAACGCGAGTGAAAACGCAACCGTTGTGCAGAAAATAGATAGCGGCGCGCGATTGTGCATCAAATGGCGCAAATGGTAGGGAGTGTACTCCTATCGCTTGGATTGCTGAGTTGAGTTTCTTCACACCCCCCTCTGTCCTGCCGGACATCTCCCCCGCAAGGGGGGAGATTGGCGGCTTCGGCCTTACCGCCCTTTTTGCGACGTTGGAGATTGGCGAAAGCCGACCGGACATCCGATCTCCCCCCTTGCGGGGGAGATGGCCGGCAGGCCAGAGGGGGGTGGGCGGGAACACGGCGCTCTCTATCGAAACGGACCATCCCGATGAACTGGGATGACGTTCGCATCTTCCTTGCCGTGGCGCGCGCCGGCCAGATCCTCGGCGCCGCCAGGCGGTTGGAGCTCAATCACGCGACCGTCTCGCGCCGCATTGCCGCCCTCGAGGATGCATTCAGGACAAAACTGTTTCGCCGGCTTACCACCGGCAGCGAGCTGACGCCGGCAGGCGAACGTTTCCTCGAAATCGCCGAACGCATGGAGGGCGACATGATCGCCGCGCGCTCGACCGTTTCAGGCGAAGGCGACGACGTCTCGGGCACCGTGCGCATCGGCGCGCCGGACGGTTTTGGCGTCGCCTTCCTGGCCAGGCGCCTCGGCGCGCTGACCGCTTTGCACCGCGAGCTCACCATCCAGCTGGTGCCGGTACCGCGCTCCTTCTCTTTGTCCCGCCGCGAGGCCGACATTGCCATCACCGTCGAACGGCCGACGGAAGGCCGTCTGGTGGCGGGAAAGCTCGTCGACTACACGCTCGGCCTGTTCGCGTCGCGGGCCTACGCCGACACGCATGGCCTGCCCGGAACCGCCGCCGAGCTGGGCCAGCACACGCTGATCGGCTACGTGCCGGACCTGATCGTCAGTCCCTCGCTCGACTACGCGGCCGAATTCAGCGCCGACTGGCGCACCAGCTTCGCCATTTCCTCAGCGCTCGGCCAGGCCGAAGCGGTGCGTTCCGGCGCCGGCATCGGCATCCTGCACACCTTCGTTGCCCGCTCGATGCCGGAGCTGGTGCCTCTCGATATCGTCGCACCCATCCGCCGCGCCTACTGGCTGGTCTATCATGAATCGGTCAGGCCACTGCGCCGCGTCCAGATCGCCGCGAGCTTCATCACCAAGGCCGTCGAACGGGACCGGGGTTTGTTCGCGTGAAGCCTACCGGCCGGCGGCTGTCTTAAGCTGCTGGGGGTCTTACTTGGCGTATCGTCCCGGCCCGAGATCGCCGACGTCGATGTCTGGCACCCGGCTGGAGATGATGTCGGCCAGAACCTTGGCCGAGCCGCAGGCCATGGTCCAGCCGAGCGTGCCGTGGCCGGTATTGAGATAGAGATTGGAGAAATCGGTGCGCCCGATCAGCGGCGGCCCGTCCGGCGTCATCGGCCGCAGCCCGCACCAGAAGGTGGCCGACCGCATGTCGCCGCCGCCCGCGAAAAGGTCGCCGACCGAATGTTCGAGCGTGCGGCGCCGCGATTCGTGCAGCCGCATGTCGAAGCCGGAGATTTCCGCCGTGCCGCCGACCCGGATACGGTCGCCGAGGCGGGTGATCGCCACCTTGTAGCTCTCGTCCATCACCGTCGACACCGGCGCGGCGGCGGCGTCCTTGATCGGCAGGGTGATCGAATAGCCCTTGACCGGGTAGACCGGGATGGGCCGCTTCAGCATGCGCATGAACCGCGCCGAATAGCTGCCCATCGCCATCACATAGGCGTCAGCGACCATCCAGCCCTTGCTGGTGCTGATGTTGGTGATGCGATCGCGCTTCTTGACGACGCGCCGTATCTCCGTGTCGTATTCGAAGGTGACGCCGCGTGCCGCGCAAAGCTCCGCAAGCCTGTCGGTGAACATCTTGCAGTCGCCGGTTTCGTCGCCGGGCAACCGCAGGCCACCGACGAATTTCTCGCGCACGCCAGCCAGCGCGGGCTCGGCAGCAATGCAGCCGTCGGGGTCGAGGACCTCATAAGGGACGCCATAGGTCTTCAGCACCTCGACATCGCCGCCGACGCCATCGAGCTGCTTTTGCGTTCGGAAAAGCTGCAGCGTACCCTTGGCGCGCTCGTCATAGGCGATGCCGGTCGCCTCGCGCAGCGCCTTCAGCGTGTCGCGGCTGTATTCGGCCAGCGGCACCATGCGCGCCTTGTTCAGCGCGTAGCGTTCAGCCGTGCAATTGCGCAGCATCTTGACCAGCCATATCCACATATGCGGATCGAGCGCCGGCCGCACCACCAGCGGACCATGCTTCATCAACAGCCATTTGACGGCCTTCAGCGGAACGCCGGGCCCGGCCCAGGGCGAGGCATAGCCGGGCGAGATCTCGCCGGCATTGGCAAAGCTGGTTTCCAGCGCCGGGCCTTTCTGGCGGTCGATCACCGTCACCTGATGGCCGGCCTCGGCAAGAAAATAGGCGGTGGTGACCCCGATCACACCGCCGCCCAGCACGAAGATCTTCATCGCTTAGTTCTCCGCAACGGCGTCTCGTCAGGGTTCGGGTCCGGGATCATCGCCGCCTTCTGTCTGCCGGATTCTGCGGCGTCCGCCAAGTGCCGATGCTGAGGGAAACGACATGCGTGAGGACAACAAGCTTGCGTCCTAGCCATTCACATAGCGCCGGTGGAAGCGGTGGCCGAGGCTGGTCAAGACCTCATAGCCGATGGTGCCGGCCTGGCCGGCTACCTGGTCCACGGTCTGCGACGACGGCCCGATCAGTTCGACGAGGTCGCCGGCCTTCAGCTTGCCGGGCGGCAATGCGGAAATGTCAAGGATGATCGAATCCATCGAAACCCGGCCGATGAAGGGCAGCCGCACATTTTCGAACCAGGCAGCGGAAGCGGCGCGTCGATGCCAGCCATCGCCGTAGCCGAGCGAAATCGTCGCCGCGGCAAGCGGGGCCTTGGTGTGGAAAGTGTGGCCGTAGCCGACACCGGCGCCGGCCTCCAGCATCCGCGTCTGGATGACCTTGGCTTGCAATCGCACCACCGGCAGCATCGGGTTGTCCTTCGCCGGCGTCGGATTGATGCCATAGAGAGCGGCACCCGGACGAACGAGGTCGTAGTGATAGCGCTGCCCGAGAAAAATGCCTGATGAATTTGCAAGCGACGCCGGCGCTCCCGGCAGCATCCGGCGCAGCCGTTCGAATTCCAGCCGTTGCTGCTCGTTGGCCGGTTGCTCGGGTTCGTCGGCGCAGGCGAGATGGCTCATCACGAAGGTCAGTTCGACACCATCGAAAGCCTGCGGATCCTGCGCGATGGCTTTCACCTCCTCGGGCGCCATGCCGAGCCGCGACATGCCGCTGTCGACCTGGACGGCGGCAGGCAATTTATGGCCCACCCGCCCGGCCATCTCGCGCCATGCCGCAAGTTGGCTGGCGCTGTTGACGACAGTGCAAAGCCCCGCCGCAACCGCTTCCCGTTCCGCACCTGGCGGAATGCCGTTCAGCACGTAGATGGCCGGGTCTG
Organism: Mesorhizobium sp. M0563; assembly: GCF_040321065.1. Lineage (NCBI taxonomy): Bacteria > Pseudomonadati > Pseudomonadota > Alphaproteobacteria > Hyphomicrobiales > Phyllobacteriaceae > Mesorhizobium > Mesorhizobium sp. M0563. The sequence goes on along the minus strand of NZ_JAMYQV010000021.1, from coordinate 68,009 downwards.
AGCCGAGCGCCTTGCGCAGCAAGACGCCGCCGGCCAAATGCGCGACGAAGAAAATATCACAGCCTTCAGCCATCAGCGCCGCCGCCACCGGCGCCGCGCCAATCCCGTAACCGTCGGCCTTGACCACTCCGGCACAGCTGACGCCGCCCAGACGCGCCTTCAGCCGCCGGTAATTCTCACGGACGGCGCCAAGATCGACGGTCAGGATCGCCCCCGCCGCCGCTTCGCTGATCGGCTCACTCGGGGCGCCGGCCTGCGGTAGAGAGACGGTCTGCGGAAGGGATTTGCTGGAGATGTCGGTCATGCCGACCTGTTTTAGCGGAAGGCCGGCGGCTACGCCACCAGGTGCCGGAACGCTGCCACCACGTCTTTGTAGACCTTGCGCTTGAACGGCACGATCAGACCGGGCAGTTCCAGCATCGGCCGCCACGCCCACCGGTCGAACTCGGCCTTGTGGCCACCCGGCGGCGGATTGATTTCGATCTCGCTTTCGTCACCGTGGAAGCGGAAGGCAAACCATTTCTGCGTTTGGCCGCGATATCGTCCCTTGAAGGCGACGCCGACCAGATGGGCCGGCAGGTCGTATTTGATCCAGTGCGGCGCCTCGGCCAGCAGCGACACCGAGCGCATGCCGGTCTCTTCGTAAAGCTCGCGCTCCGCCGCGGGCAGCGGCTCCTCGCCATCGTCTATGCCGCCCTGTGGCATCTGCCAGAGCTGCGTGGTTCCAGCGAATTCGCTGTCCGGCTCGGCAATGCGATGGCCGACCCAGACCATGCCATCGCCATTGAGGACCATCACCCCTACGCAGGGCCGGTAGGGCAGTGTCTCGGCGTCAACGAGCTTGTTCTTTGCCATGTCAGCCTTTTTCCGGATCTATGGCCACCGCCGAAATCGGCACGATCTCGATGCCGCGCTTCTTGGCCTCGGTCACCCAGGACGACACGGTATCGACTGTCAGGTCGAAGGCCGAGCCGATGCCGACGGCAAAGCCTTTCGCCCGTGCCGTCGCTTCCAGCCCATCCAGTTTCTTCAATATGGCGCCGCGGTCCTGCACCGCGTCGATCGCCGTATCGCCGCCGACGAACGGCACGCCGTCCTTCAGCGCCAATTCGGATGCCAGGCTGCGCGCCGACGAACCGTCGTCGACATAGGCCAGACCACGCTTGCCAAGCTCGGCCATCAACGGCCCCATCGCCGTCGCGTCGGCCGAAAAGCGGGCGCCCATATAGTTCATGACGCCGGTGTAGTTGGTCGTTCGCGACAGCGCCCAGCGTAAATTCTTCAAATTCACGTCCGGCGCCGCTGCCACTGTCAGCGTGTTACGGCCGGGGTTGACGTTCGGATAGTCGAACGGCTCGAGCGGCACCTGCATGATGACCTCATGGCCGCCTTGCCGCGCCACCTGCATCCAGCGGCCGATGCTGTTGCCTTGCGGCGCGAAGGCCAGCGTCACTTCCGCCGGCAGCTTGGCGATGGCTGCCTGCGTGCCGGTCTGCGACACGGCAAGCCCGCCGATGACGAGCGCCACGCGTGCACCGCGTGCGCCGGACCACGGCCGCGCATAGACATCGAACGGGCGCCGGCCGTCGGCGGCGCGGATCGGCAGCGGACCGGTCTCGCTGGCCTCGATCAGCGCCTTGTCGGGAATGTGCGCGATCCTGAGGTTCTGGCCGATCGTCGAAGGGTCGCGGATGACAATGGCCGCCTTGGGCGGACCGTCGCCCTCTTCGGTCTGGACATGGATGATCTGCGGACCGCCCATCTTCCCGCTTGTCGTTTGTTCGCCCGTCTTCTGTTCGCTTGCGTTGCTTGGCGCTTCCGTTGCGGGCGTCGCCTTGGCCGGCGCCGCGGCGGGATCCGCCGCTGCCGGCATCTTCGGCGTCGAAACGGCGACTTCTTGCGGCTTGCGGAACGGCTTGTCGCGCAAGGCGATCGCGCCGGAAACGCCGACCACGGCCAGCACGACAAGCGCGGCCGCGACTGCACCGGCGCTGATCCTGCTGTCTGCGCGCGGCGCCCGGATCGCCTGTCCGAGAGGTCGTTCTATGTCCTTGCCGATATCAGCCAAGCCCGCACCCCCGGCGCGCATCTCCGAAGTGAAACCTCCGGAGGCGCAAATCCAAAATGTCGGCGCGTCCCCTCGCTTCACTGGACGCGCAGCATGCCGGCCGCGGCCCCGAATCAAACTGCCGGAGCCTCGCGGCCCCGGCAGCATCGCATCGCTTCGCTCAGGCAGCCAGACCTGTTTGGCCCGGCTTGCCTGCCCTTATTGGTTCAACACGGCCTTCTGCGGATTCGGTGGGAACGCCGGATCGGTCTTCTGGCCGCGCAGCAGCTGCTCGGCATAGATGAGCTGCAAATCGTCCTTCGGTTCCGGCGGCACATAGGCTGCCGAGCCCGAACCGGTCGTGCCTTCGTCGGCGCCCTTGATATGGCCCTTGAGGTCGGATTCGCCGCGCGTCAGGTCCCTGCCCTGCAGTTCCGCCGGCAGCGGCTGGTCAACCTTGATATCGGGCGTGATGCCCTTGCCCTGGATCGACTTGCCGGACGGTGTGTAATAGAGCGCCGTCGTCAACCGCAGCGCCCCGTTCTCGCCAAGCGGAATGATGGTCTGCACCGAACCCTTGCCGAAGGACTGCGTGCCGACCACCGTGGCGCGGCGCAGATCCTGCAGCGCGCCGGCAACGATTTCCGAGGCACTGGCCGAGCCGCCATTGACGAGCACGATCAGCGGCTTGCCGCCGATGTCGTCGCCGGCCCGCGCGTCGAAGCGGGTGACGTCCTTCGGATCGCGGCCGCGCGTCGAGACGATCTCGCCACGGTCGAGGAAGGCATCCGACACACTCACCGCCTGGTCGAGCAAACCGCCCGGATTGAGGCGCAGGTCGAGCACATAGCCCTTGAGCTTGTCGTTCGGCACCTGCTTCTTGATGGTGTCGATGGCATTCTCGAGGTCGTCATAGGTCTTTTCGGTAAAGGAGGTGATCTTCATGTAGCCGATGTCGTTTTCGACCCGGAACTTCACCGCCTTGACTTTGATGATGTCGCGCACGACCGTCAGTTCGATCGGCTTGTCGGCGCCCTGGCGCAGGATGGTGAGCTTGATCGGTGTGTTGACCAGCCCGCGCATCTTCTCGACGGCGTCGTTGAGCGTCAGGCCGCGAACCTCCTCGCCATCGATCTTGGCGATATAGTCGCCGGCGAGCACGCCTGCCTTGGCGGCCGGCGTATCGTCGATCGGCGTGATCACCTTGACCAGGTCGTTCTCCATGGTGACCTCGATGCCGAGGCCGCCGAACTCGCCCTTGGTCTGCACGCGCATGTCCTGCGCTTCTTCGGCATTCATGTAGGAGGAGTGCGGGTCGAGCGAGGACAGCATGCCGTTAATGGCATTTTCGACCAGCGATTTGTCGTCGGGCGGCGTCACATAATTCGCCCGCACCCGCTCGAAGATATCGCCGAAGATCGCCAGTTGCTTATAGGTCTCGGAGCCCGCAGCCTTCGCCGTCGAGCCGGGCGCGCCATAGACCAGGCTCATCGCCGATGCACCCATCAGCGCACCGGCAAACAGAAGCGACAGTTTCCGCATCATTCACGTCCTTCCAGAAAAACGGTCCGCCCACCATGGGGCCGGATCGACGGGTTTTCCATCCTTGCGGAACTCGACATAGAGCTCCGGCGTGGCATTTCCATTCTTCGATGCCGAGGTGCTCGCCACCCGGGCCTCTCCCATCGCGCCGACCGGCTCACCTGCGAGCACCGACTGGCCAGACGCGACGCTGATTCTGCTCATCCCCGCTAGGACGACATGATAGCCGTCACCCGCATTCAGGATCAAGAGTTGACCGTAAGAGCGGAAAGGCCCCGCATAAAGCACGTTTCCATCCGCCGGCGCTGTGACGATGGCTCCCGATTGTGTCGCAACCATGTCACCGAGCATCACCGCGCCGTTACCGTCGTTGGCCCCGAAGCGCCGCTTGATCCTGCCGGTGACCGGCAGCGCGATCTGCCCTTGAAGCGCGGAAAACGGCGCAGCAGCGGTGAGCCTGTTGCTCTCTGGCACCGGCAGCGAGGCCAGTTCCGTTGGCGCCGGGGCCGATGCCGGGCCCTTGTCGGCGTCCACCGTCTTTTGCTCGGCTGCCTTGGCCGCATCCGCCGCCTTGCGGGCCCTGTCGGCCTCGAGCGATGCGATCAGCTCTTTCAGGCTGCCGGCCTTGGCCGCCAGCGTCGCGGACCGTTGCTTTTCGGCGGCCAGCGCGGTTTGCGTATCGGCGGCGAGCTTCTGCTTGGCTTCGAGCAGCATGCCGAGCCGCTTTTTTTCCGCCGCCTGCTCGCCGACCGCTGCCGTCAGCCGCGCCCGCTCGGCCTCGATCGAGGCCGTCACCCGCGACTGCTCTTTGAGATCGGCCAGCAACATGTCGGTCTGCTGGCGCAGTTCCGGCACCACGGCACCGAGCAGGATGGCGCTGCGCACCGACGACAATGCGTCCTCCGGCTTGACCAGGATCGCCGGCGGCGGATTGAGCCCCATGCGCTGCAGCGCGCCGAGCACTTCGGCCAGAACGTCACGTCTGGCGGCCAGTGAGGCGCGTATCTTCTGCTCCTGCGCCTTCAGCCCTTCCAGCTTGCCGCCAATGTCCTCGATGTCCTGGCCGAGCTTCTGCTCGGTCATCGCCGACTGGATCAGTGCCGCGGTGATCGAGGCATGGTCCTTCTTGACCGCCGCTATGTCGGCGGCGAGCTTGGCCAGCCGCTCGGACGACAGCGTGATCTCTTTCGATACCTTTTCGTATTCGGCGCGGCTCTGGTCCGGGTCCGGCGCCAGGTCGAGCGTGTTCTCAGCCCGCGCGATCCCGAGCGAAACCACGATCACCGCCGCTGCGATGCCGTAGCGCACGCGCCAGGAGCCCGTTCGTGATTTCCAGTCTTCAGACATTGAAGCCCAACTCTATGCGCGGCTTCGTTAACGAACCATCAACCATGTTCGAGCCCGGCCGCCATCCGCAAACCCCTATGAGCCCAAACTGTCGATGAGCATTGGGGCAGAAATCCGGGCGGCTGGCGTCAATTCGCTGATCGAACCGGCTTCATGAACGATGGTAGGGGTGGCCGGAAAGGATCGTGGCCGCCCTGTAAAGCTGCTCGCCCAGCATGACGCGGACCAGCTGATGCGGCCAGGTCAGCGCGCCGAGCGACACCGTCAGATCAGCCAAGTCACGCAGCGACTGGTCATGGCCGTCGGCGCCGCCAATGGCGATCACCAGCGCCTTGCGCCCGCCATCGCGCAGCAAGCTTATGCGGCCGGCGAAATCCTCGGAGGAAAGGTTCTTGCCGCGCTCATCCAGCAGCATCAGCGCCGTGCCCGGTTGCAAGTGGGTCTGCAGCTTCTGGCCTTCCTCGCGCCGGCGCTCATTGGCCGTCTGCGCGCGGCCTTCGGCAATCTCGGCGATCCCGGCGAATTCGAGGCCTACGGCAGGGCCGCTCTTGGCGAAACGCTCGAAATAGCGGTCGGCCAACTGCTTCTCGGGGCCGGCTTTCATTCGGCCCACGGCATGAACGGTAATCTTCATCCCTGCCTCGGAGAGCCGCTGATGCGTGTCGCACAACGACATGCATCAAGACGAATACGGCTCAGTGGAGGGTCTCTTCCTCAAGATCCGGCGCCTGCCACATCTTTTCGAGATTGTAGAAGTCGCGGACCTCGGGACGGAAGACATGGACGATGATGTCGCCCGAATCGATCAGGACCCAGTCGGCGCCAGCCAGCCCCTCGACGCGCGCCGTGCCGAGCCCGGCATCCTTGAGCGCCTTGAGGAGATGATCGGCGACAGCCGAGACATGACGGTGCGATCGGCCCGACGCGACGACCATGTAGTCGCCGAGGCTCGATTTCCCCTGAATGTCGATTGAGACGATGTTTTCGGCCTTGGAGTCTTCCAGACTGGCAAGGACTGTCTTGATGGCGCGGGACACGGCGTCGTTTACGCTGATCCCGGCCGGCGAAGGCACGATGTCGGCCTTCTTCCGCAGTGCTGTTCTCAGTGTATTTCCTTTCGCAGCAAGAACAACCAAATCACCTTTCAAATCAGGTGACACTGCTTAGATAGGCAGAGTTAGGTTGCAGTTTCAAGACACCGCTCGCAAGCAGACGCCCTGTAGCGGCCGAATATGCGGCTTTTCCGGGCCAGAAATTCGGAACCGCCTCGCCCCGCAGCGGTTATCGGCTCATCCACGAACCGGAATCCCGACATGCCGATCGATCCTCAGAACGCCCTCCTCACCGTGCAATCCGGCCTGGCGCAACTCAGCACGCTGATCGTCTCCTACTCGCTTTCGGCGGTCGGCGCCGTCATCCTGCTGGTCATCGGCTACATCGTCGCCGGCCTCGCCGAGCGTTCGATCTATGCCGGCCTCGGCCACGTTCACGGCTTCGACGAAACGCTCCGCCATTTCTTCTCGCAGGTCGTCCGCTACGCCATCCTCGGGCTTGTCATGATCATGGTTCTCGGCCAGTTCGGCGTGCAGACGGCTTCGATCATTGCCGCCATCGGTGCCGCCGGCCTGGCCATCGGTCTGGCGCTGCAAGGCACGCTGCAGAACATTGCCGCTGGCATCATGCTGCTGGCGCTGCGGCCGTTCCGCATCGGCGAATATGTCGAGGTCGGCGCCATATCCGGTACCGTCGAGGAGATCGGGCTGTTTGCAACAACGCTGAGGACGGTCGAAGGTGTATACGTGCTTGCACCTAACTCGACCCTGTGGAACCAGCCGGTCCGCAATTTCACCCGCAATGGTGTGCGCCGCGGCGACATCACGCTCAGCATCGGCTCGTGGAACGACATCGATTTCGCGCAAAAGACCATGCTCGGTGTCGCCGCCGCCGACCGGCGCGTCAGGCGGCAGCCGGCGCCGATCGCCTTTGTCGCGACTGTCGGGGACAGCACTGTCGCCATCACCTTGCGCTACTGGACGGCGGCTGCCGATTTCTTCGCCGCCCAGATCGACCTCACCAAGAGTGTCAAGCAGGCGTTCGATGCCGAAGGCCTTTCAATTCCGGCGCCGGCGCCGCAAGCGCCGCAGCCGGAGGCCTCAGCCACGCAGCAATAGAGCATTTGAAGCCAGCCCGCAGAGGGCCCTCAAAGCTCTCCGCGCCCGCGCTGATCTTCGGGCGCGAAGGCGAGATCGACAGGCAACGGCGCCTGCGCCGTCATCGGCGCGAAACTGCCGGTCTCGGTGGCGGGCACGGGCCGCACCATGCCGACGCGCCAGAGAACGAACAAGCAGTAGGCGGCGGCAATGACGATTGCCACATAGATGAAGGCCTGCGTGCCATAGATGGCGGAAAGCCCGGTCACAATGCCGGGCACGACGAAGCCGGACAGCGACCAGGCAAACAAGAGCGAGCTCGACAGCGCCACCATGTCGTCCTTGCCGGCGCGGTCGCCAGCATGGGCGCTGGCCAGCGAATAGATCGATTCCGAGGCGCCGTCCCAGACCACGTAGATGACGAGCAGCGTCGCCAGAGCGCCACCGTCGAAACCCAGTGCAAACAGGCCCGCCGCGGCGGCAAGCGCCGACGCCGCGATCAGCACAAAGCGCCGGTCGGTGCGGTCGGAAATCCAGCCGAGGGGAATCTGCAGGATCAGCGTGCCGACCGGCATTGCCGAAAGCAGCAAGGCGACGTCGGCCTGGCTGTAGCCTCTGGCGGTGGCATGGATTGGCGCAAAACCCGAAATCGTCATCGACAGGCCGCCGACGGCAAGCATGCCGGCAACGCCGACCGGCGAGATTCGCCAGGCGCGGCCGAGCGCCACCGACGCCGCTTGCGGCGCCGGTGGCTGCGCGAGCCGCGTCAGCCCGACGGGAAGGATCGACAGCGCGGTGAAGGCAATGCCGATCAGCGGCGCATCGGCCGCGCGGATATCGATCAACGCCAGCGTCGAATAGCCGACGCCGAGTCCGGCGACATAGGCAACGTAGAAGATAGCCATGACCCGGCCGCGGATGGCGTTTGCGACGACATCGTTCAGCCAGCTCTGCGCGACAATGAACAGGCCGCATATGGCAAAGCCGTAGAGCGCCCGTGCAGCGATCCATGGCAATGGGTGCGGCCCGGCGCCGACCGCGGCGTTGGACAGCACGATCAGCGCCGACAGTACCATGAACACGCGGGCATGGCCGACACGCCGCACCAGCGGCCCGGTCAGGATGCAGCCAGCGAGGCCGCCAGCCGAAAGGCCGGTGACGATCAGCCCCGCCCAAGTCGGATCGAAGCCCTCGGCGCCGAGCCGGACTGGGATATAGGCGAACATGAGCCCATTGCCGACGGCGATCAGCGCCATCGACAAGAGGATGCTGGCAATGGCGATCGAGGGCGCCGGCTGCCCTAGACCGTTCTTGTCCTGGTCGCGCTCGAGAATCGTCATGACCGAGGATCGCCCATCAAGCAGGTCAAGGCAGCGGCAAATGCGACATGGCTGGACTTGCCTTCCGCCCGCTCAGCCCTTTGCCACATTGCGGATCGCGCTCGACGACAGCGACGAACGCGGGCCGTGGATGAAGGTCCAGGCCGGCGCGTTCATGCGGGCGAGCCGCGGTGCGTCGCCTTCGTCGACGCGGGCATAGTCGAAAGTCTTGGCGACCACGGACGACAGGAACGACAGCGTCGCACCTGGCCGGTCGACCACCGCGATCGGGAACGTCATCACGATACGGCGCCAGCGCTGCCAGCGGTGGAAGTCGCGAAGCGAATCGGCCCCCATGATCCAGACGAAATCGACGCCGGGGTTACGCGCCTTGACCAACGCCAGCGTGTCGGCGGTGAAGCGGACGTGGTGGGCCGCCTCGAAGGCGGTGACCTTGATCTTCGGGTTCTTGGCGATCTTTTCAGACAGCTGCAGCCGCTCGGCCAGCGGCGCAAGTTCACCAGCGTTCTTGAGCGGATTGCCGGGCGTCACCATCCACCACAGCTGGTCGAGAGCAAGGCGTCTGAGTGCGATCTCGGCGACCAGCGCATGCCCGGCGTGCGGCGGATTGAACGAACCGCCAAACAGCCCGACCGCCACGCCTTTCCCGGCATGCGGCATCTTGAGGTAACGGGAGGATATGGCATGTTCGGACAAGGCAAGCATGCGTCAGGCACCCCCCTCTGCCCCGCCGGGCATCTCCCCCTCAAGGGGGGAGATTGTCAGCTTCAATGACAGCTTGAATTCTGCCCGCCCGGCAATTGGCGAAATCGCGAACGAGAGCTGATCTCCCCCCTTGAGGGGGAGATGTCCGGCAGGACAGAGGGGGGTGGCTGGGCGCAAGGCTTCAGGTTCTTTGAACACAAAGCTTCAAGGCCTCACCTGTCCCGACCCGCGTACACGATATTTGAACGACGTCAGTTGCTCGACGCCGACCGGTCCGCGGGCATGCATCTTGCCGGTGGCGATGCCGATTTCGGCGCCCATGCCGAATTCGCCGCCATCGGCAAACTGGGTCGAGGCGTTGTGCAGAAGGATCGCCGAATCGACCTCGTTGAAGAACCGGTCGACCGCTGTGGCGTCCTCGGCGACGATCGCCTCGGTGTGATGCGAGGAGAACGTCTCGATATGCTCGATCGCGCCGCCAATGCCGTCGACCAGCTTCACAGCGATGATCGCGTCGAGATATTCGGTCACCCAGTCTGCATCGGTCGCGGGCTGGGCATCGGCATAAAGCCTCAGCACCTCGGCATCGGCATGGATCTCGCATCCTGCCGCCCGTAGGGCCTCCAGGATCGGCACCAGGTGCGTGACGGCGACGGCACGGTCGACCAGCAGCGTCTCGGCAGCGCCGCACACCCCGGTGCGCCGCATCTTGGCATTGACCGCGATCTTGACCGCCATGTCGAGATCAGCCGATCGGTCGATATAGAGATGGCAGATGCCCTCGAGATGGGCGAAGACCGGCACCCGCGCCTCCTTCTGCACACGCTCGACCAGGCTGCGGCCGCCGCGCGGAATGATGACCTCGAGATTGCCGGAAAGCCCTTTCAGCATTTCGCCGACGGCGGCGCGATCGGTGGTCGGCACCAATTGTATGGCATCCTCCGGCAGCCCGGCTGCCTTCAGCCCCTCGACCAGGCAGGCATGGATCGCGGCGGAAGAATTCGCTGAATCCGAGCCGCCGCGCAGGATCACCGGATTGCCCGCCTTGAGGCAGAGCGAACCGGCATCGGCGGTCACGTTCGGCCGGCTCTCATAGATGACGCCGATGACGCCTAGCGGCGTGCGCACCCGTTCGATGTGCAACCCGTTCGGCCGGTCCCATCCAGCAATGATTTCGCCGATTGGGTCGCGCAACTCGGCGATCTCGCTGATGCCGTCTGCCATGGCGCGGATGCGGACGGGATCGAGCTTCAGCCGATCCATCGACGCTGCCGATAGGCCAGCCTCCTCGCCATTTCTGATGTCGATTGCGTTGGCGTCGAGGATATCCTGCTCATGCCGAAGGATCGCCTGAGCCATGCCGACCAGCGCCTTGTGCTTGCGCTCGGCCGCTGCGATGGCCAGCGGTCGGGCCGCGGCATGCGCGCGGCGGCCGATATCGGCCATCAGCGCGACGGTGTCATCCCGGGATTTTTCATGCAGCGTCAGCATGGCTCATCCTCCGCTATGTAACCTGGTCACCGACTACTTGCTCACCACCGGCATGGCTCACCACAAGGTCGTCGCGGTGGATCATCGCCGAACGCGCCTCGTAGCCGAGCACGGTTTCGATCTCGGTCGTCTTCAGCCCAGCGATCCTTACGGCATCGGCGGCATCATAGGCAACCAGCCCGCGCGCTATCTCGCGGCCCTCGGGCGACAGGATCGCCACCGTGTCGCCACGCGCAAAATTGCCGCTGACCAATTTGACGCCGGCCGGCAGCAGCGACTTGCCGGAGAGCAGCGCGCCGATGGCGCCGGCATCGACGGTCAGCCGGCCAGCCGGTTCGAGCTGCCCGGCGATCCAGGTCTTGTAACCTTTGACCGGGCTGCTGCTCGGCCGGAAGAAGGTGGCGCGCTCGCCGCGCTCGATTGCCAGCAGCGGCGACAGCCGCGTGCCTGATGTGATGATCATGGCGGTGCCGGCGGCGGTTGCAATCTTGCCGGCATCGAGCTTGGTGCGCATGCCGCCGCGCGACAATTCCGAAGCGGCGGCACCCGCCATCGCCTCGATGTCGGGGGTGATGCGGTCGACGATCGGAATGAACCGAGCGTGCGGGTCACGCGCAGGCGGTGCCGTGTAGAGCCCGTCAATGTCGGAGAGCAGCACCAAAAGGTCGGCGCCCATCATGGTGGCGACGCGCGCCGCCAGCCGGTCGTTATCGCCATAACGGATTTCGGAGGTGGCCACCGTATCGTTCTCGTTGATGACCGGCACCGCCTTCATCTTGAGCAGCGTCGAGATCGTCGCCCGCGCGTTGAGATAACGGCGGCGCTCTTCCGTGTCGCCGAGCGTCAACAGGATCTGGCCCGATTTCAAACCATTCTTGCCGAGCGCATCCGACCAGGCGCCGGCCAAGGCGATCTGCCCGACGGCGGCCGCCGCCTGGCTCTCCTCGAGCTTCAGCGCCCGCTTGCCGAGGCCGAGGATGGTGCGGCCAAGTGCAATCGCACCGGAAGACACAACGAGAATTTCGGCGCCGCCATTGGCCAGCACGGCGATGTCGTCGGCAAGCGAGGCCAGCCAGTCGCGCTTCAGGCCCGTCGTGCGATCGACAAGCAGCGCCGAGCCGATCTTGACGGCAATGCGCCGATAATTTTTCAGCGATTGCGCGGCCATGGCTATGCGTTCCAGCGCGTCTCGACCGGCGCAGCGACAGCTTCGCGCGCCTCCGCCACCACAGCCATCAGCGCGCGCAACACCGCCTCGACGCCCTCGCCGGTGACCGCCGAAAGCAGCATCGGCGCGCGGCCGGCGGCGCGTTTCAGCGAGGCGGCCTTCTTTTTGCGTGCGTCGGCATCGAGTATGTCGACCTGCGAAAGAGCGACGATCTCGACCTTGTCGGTCAGCCCGTTGCCATAGGCGTCGAGTTCGGCGCGCACGGTCTTGTAGGCCTTGCCCGGATTTTCTTCCTGCGCCGAGACGAGGTGCAGAAGGACGCGCGTGCGTTCGACATGGCCGAGAAAGCGGTCACCGATGCCGACGCCTTCATGCGCGCCTTCGATCAGGCCGGGAATGTCGGCAATGACGAATTCGCGCCCGTCGATGCGGGCCACGCCAAGGCCCGGATGCAGCGTGGTGAAGGGATAGTCGGCGATCTTCGGCTTGGCCGCGGTGACGGCCGCCAGGAAGGTCGACTTGCCGGCATTGGGCAGCCCGACCAGGCCGGCATCGGCGATCAGCTTCAGCCTGAGCCAGATATTGAGCTCTTCGCCCGGCAGTCCGGGGTTGGCGCGGCGCGGCGCCTGGTTGGTCGAGGTCTTGAAATGCTGGTTGCCGAAGCCGCCATTGCCGCCCTTGGCCAACAGGAAGCGCTGGCCGACGACCGTCAGATCGCAGATCAGCGTCTCATTGTCCTCGGCAAAGACCTGTGTTCCGGCCGGCACTTTCAGCGTCACGTCGGCACCCTTGGCGCCGGTCATGTTGCGGCCCATGCCGTGCGTCCCGGTCTTGGCCTTGAAATGCTGCTGGTAGCGATAGTCGATCAGCGTGTTTAGTCCGTCGACCGCCTCCACCCAGACATCGCCGCCGCGGCCGCCGTCGCCGCCGTCCGGGCCGCCGAACTCGATGAACTTTTCGCGCCGGAACGACACCGAACCGGCGCCGCCGTCGCCGGAGCGGATGTAGACCTTGGCTTGATCGAGAAATTTCATCGGATTGTATGGTTTCTGCTATTGGCTTTGCGGGATTGCTCTAAAGCAAGGCGGGTCGAAGGGCGAGGGCCGTTTTTGCTACTGTAACGTCGCGCGTATCTCTGGACGCGTAGCATTTGGTTGACCCTTGCCGAAAATCGATCTTCGGCTTTCCAAGCGCGAGATGTCGGAATGAAGCTGGTAACTTACAATATCCACTACGGCATCGGCCTCGACGGCCGCTATGATGTCGGTCGCATCGCCGATGCGGTGCGCGGCGCCGACGTGATCGCGCTGCAGGAGGTCACCCGCGCCAACCCGAAGAATGGCGGCCGCGACATGGTGGCCGAGCTCGGCGAGGCGCTGCCCGACTATTTTGCCGTCTACGGCAGCAATTTCGAAGCCGACGCCGGATCGCGCCTGGAGAACGGCCGCGCCATCACGACCACCTTCCAGCTCGGCAACATGGTGCTGTCGAGAACGCCGATCCATCTGTCGCGCAATCTCCTTTTGCCGCGCAGCCGCAGTTTCGAGGCGATGAACTTCCAGCGCGGCGCGCTGGAGGCGCTGATCGAAACGCCGCTTGGCTTCGTCCGCTTCTATTCCACTCATCTCGACCATCGCAGCCCGGTCGAACGCCTGAGCCAGATCCGCTTTCTGCGCGAACGCCTGTTGAACTACCCGCTCGAGGGCGGTGGGCTCTCCGGCGTCGCCGAGATCGGCTTACCGGACTTGCCTTGTCCCGAAGCCTTCGTCGTCATGGGCGACTTCAACATGCTCGCCGGATCGCCGGAACACGTCGAACTCGCCGGCCAGCCTGACCATGAATTCGGCATGCCGGTGACCGCCGACCTCGCCGTCGATGCCGCCGCGCGCCTCGGCGCGGCCGGCGCCGATCTCGTCACCTGGGTCGACCCCAAGCGGCCGGGCGATGCCAGCCGCCACAAGCGCATCGACTACATCTTCACCAGCGCCTCGCTTACCAAATCGCTGAGGCGCCTGTGGGTCGACCGGCAAGCGGCCGGTTCGGATCACTTGCCGGTCTGGGTCGAGATGGCGTGACGTCAACGTTGGCCCGCAATCTTTGGCGCCGAGGTGTGTCGAGATTCAGGTCAGGCCGTGCCGAGAGTGGTGGCTTCCGAGAACCGGAGCGGAGCGTACTTAAAGTACGCGAGCACCGGAAGCGCAGGAAGCCGCCATTCGCAGGCCGGCATCACCTGAATATCGACATGCCTCAAAAATGCACCCAGTTCCTGAGGCTGGTCCAGGTCTTGCGATCGAGGCGGTAGCGCTCGACCGGCACCTGGCCGGCAACGATCGAATTCAGCATGCCCTGGCCGGCATACTGGAAGCCGCATTTGTGGATGACCCGGCGCGAGGCCGGATTGATCACCCGCGTCGAGGCGTGCAGCACCTGGATCGTGGTTCTCTGGAAGGCAAGGTCGACCAGTGCGTGCGCTGCCTCCGTCGCGTAGCCGCGTTTCCAGTACGGCTCGCCGATCCAGTAGCCGAGCTCCAGCCCGCGATCCGTGGTGTTGAGCCCGGCACAGCCGACGAAGGTCTCGGTGCCGGCCAGCGTCAACGCATAGGCGATTCCGGCCCGGCGCGATGCCGTCATGGCCAGGAAAGCGCGTGCCTCGGCCTCGCCATAGGGATGCGGCATGCGGGCCAGCATTTCCGCGACATGGCGGTTGTCGGCGAGCGCCACCAATTGCTCGATGTCGCTTTCACGCGGGGCCCGCATGATCAGCCGCTCGGTCGCGAGCACCGGGCAATCTATCGCGTAACTTTCGTCGTCTGTCGCTTCCGCTTCGGCAACCATGTCAGTCCTCCAGGCAAGAAAAAGGGGAGATGGAAACCCATCTCCCCTGATCCATTTCCTGGCTTGGCCAGACACCGGTCCCGAGATGGGTGCCGGTGTTCTCTTGCGGAACCGGCTACTCCGCTGCCTTCGTCATCGGGTTCACCGATACGTAGGTTCGGCCATTGGCTTTTTTGTTGAAGGTGACTGCGCCAGCTTCGAGCGCAAACAGCGTGTGGTCCGTGCCAATGCCGACATTGGTGCCGGGATGCCACGTCGTGCCACGCTGACGAATGATGATGTTGCCCGGAATCACGGCTTCGCCGCCGAACTTCTTCACGCCGAGCCGCTTGGAATGGGAGTCGCGACCATTGCGCGACGATCCGCCAGCTTTCTTGTGTGCCATCTAACTACTCCGATGCGCCGCGAGGCGCCTAAAAGGTCTTATGAACGCGTTCGCGTTCCGTTTCAAGTCCGATCCGGCGACGATTGCGCCGGTTCGTTCTACTTCTTCGCCAATTCCTTTGCCTGCTCGCGCCAGTCCTTGATCTGGTCGGCGCTGAACGGCATGTGCTCGTCGATCTTGGCGACATCCTTGTCGGACAGCTTGGCGATCTGGGCGAAGGTGGTGATGCCCTGTTCGTTGAGCTGGCCGGCGGCAACCGGGCCGATGCCCTTGATCACCGTCAGATCGTCCGGCTCGCCCTTCGGCGCCTTGAACAACGGCGCGGCGGCTTCGGCAGCCTTGTCCTCGGTCATCTCGGCCTTGGCTTCCTTCTTCGGCGGAGCCTCTGCCTTGGCTGCGGCCTTCGGCGCAGCTTCAGCCTTCGCCTCGGTCTTGGCGGCAACCTCTGCCTTCGCTTCGGTCTTGGCGGCGGCCTTCTTCGCCGGCTTGGCGCCACCCAGCAGGATCTCGGCGATCCTGACGGTGGTCAAAAGCTGGCGATGGCCGATCTTGCGGCGCGAATTCTGCCGGCGACGCTTCTTGAAGGCGATGACCGTGCGGTTCTTGCCCTGCTCGACGACTTCGGCGGTGACCATCGCACCATCGACGAACGGCGCGCCGAACGTGACGTTCTCGCCTTCGCCATGCGCGAGCACATTGCCGATTTCGACGATGTCGCCGACATTGGCTTCGAGTTTTTCGATCTTCAGGAGATCGTTGGCGGCAACGCGATACTGCTTGCCGCCCGTTTTGATGACTGCGAACATTTTTTGCCTTTCGCTGTTCGGTCGGCCTTGATGAACCGCCTGAGGCGGTTCGGCCGTCTTTTTGTCAGTCTGCGGGTTCAAAAAACAAGCGGCGCGGAAGATCCCTCCACGCCGATTGCGCGCTGTCCCTAACCGAAGGTTCGGCTTGAGTCAAGGCAAGCGCCGCGGGCAAGCTGCGAATGGGCTGAGCCCAGTCCGGCAAACATGGAACATCGGGCACCGCAGCTTTGAACGCAGCACGGACGGGAACCTGCGGCGCCGGGGCAGATTGGCCCTTGTAACCTGCCTGTCCAGCCGTTATCTAGTGCGCCGCGCCGGCAACGGCGGACCATGACCGCGGAGAGGTGGCAGAGTGGTCGAATGCACCGCACTCGAAATGCGGCATGGGTGCAAGCCCATCGGGGGTTCGAATCCCTCCCTCTCCGCCAGTGATCCTAATTTCATTTTTTGATTTTTGCCTGCCGAACTCAGCCATAAATGCTCGTGAAGCCGCGGAGCTCAATTGCAGCCCGGCGTTAACCCTTGGCCCGCTAGGTCGTTGACCAAGCAACCGAGCGGTGTTGCGGAAGGTTGTCGGTTCGCAATGTGGGTCAAGCGAGCGTCAGCTGGATCGTGTATTTGGTGATCGACCCGTCGCGAACCTACCCACGACCTCATCGAGCACATGGAACGGAGCAAGAAACCACTTTCGTGGTCGCATTGGATGGCGGCTGGGTTCCGTCGCGAGCAGTTGCTGATCAACGCGGTGACTTGTGTCTGGGTCGGCAAGTTCACCAAAAATCACCGAGCGATGCACTAACTGCTGGAGTGCGCCCCGCCTTCGACGTATAAATGGCGCTACATTCCGGGAGGAAGAGCCATGAATGCAGTGCCTCAATGGCGGCTCGCAGGCGACTGGTTCGACATCTGCAGCTGCGATATCCCTTGCCCTTGCGAGTTCGCCCAGCGGCCGACCGGCAATCACTGCCAGGGCGTGCTCGCCTGGCATGTACGCGAGGGTCAGTATGGCGACGTGAAGCTCGACGGCCTGTCGCTGGTGGCGCTCGGCGAGTTCGAAGGCAATCTATGGGCCGGCGAGGCAAAGGCCGTGATGGGCATGTACCTCGACGAGAAGGCGAACGAGCGGCAACGTGAAGCCCTGCAGGCGATCTTCGGCGGGCAGGCTGGCGGCTGGCCGGCGGGTTTTGCCGCCAACATCGGCGAGATGCGTGGCATGGAGTTCGTGCCGATCACTTTCGAGGTGGCGGGCGACCTTGCCACCTGGCGGGTCGAGATTCCTGGCCTCGTCGTCGGGCATGCGGAAGCGCTTTCAGGTCCCACAACACCACCCGGCAAGCGGGTGCAGACGATCAACCCGCCGGGCTCGGAGGTCGGCCCGGGCCAGGTTGCCACCTGGGGGCGTTCGGTCGAGGTGAGCACCAAAGGCTTCGGGCTCGACTGGACGGGCACGGCGCGCTCGAGCAAACACATTCCGTTCGACTGGACCGGCCCGAACTAGGACGTGCCGATGCCTGACGCGTTCCCCGGGAAATCGTCGCGGCTCCGGAATTTGCGTGGCATGCCGCTCGGTGTTCTCGCATCGCTCGTCGTGCTAACAGCGGCGGCGTGGGCGCTGACCCTCAGCATGGATATGCCTATGGGCATTGCGGTGCGCGGCGGGATGGAGGGTATGGAAGGCATGGCCGGCATGGCGATGGCAGGAATTGCCGCCGACGGCTGGTCACTTGCCGGCGCCGCCGCCTTTCTTGCTGTATGGACGGTGATGATGGCTGCCATGATGCTGCCGGCGGCCGCGCCCATGATCTTTATGTTCGCGGCGGCGCAGGCCAGGCGCGAACAGCACGTTGCCATCCCGACGTGGATATTCGTCGCGGGTTACATGCTCGTCTGGGCGGCGGCGGGCCTTCTCGTGTATGTCCTGGTCCAGTTCGGAAGCGAGTTTGCGACCAGCCTCGATCCGCCTCAGCGTTCGAAATGGGCGCCGCTCGCGCTCGGTATCACGCTTGGCGTCGCCGGACTCTACCAATTCACGACCCTCAAGCACATTTGCCTCAGCCATTGCCGTTCGCCGCTCGCTTTCGTTGCGCAGCATTGGCGCGACGGGCGGGTTGGCGCACTCGAGATGGGGCTGCGGCACGGGCTCTATTGCTTTGGTTGCTGCTGGGCGCTGTTTGCCGTGCTGGTCGCGGTGGGCATCATGAGCGTCGCCTGGATGCTGCTGTTGACGCTGGTCGTCTTCGTCGAGAAGCTGCTGCAGCGCGGCCGCCGCTTCGAAGTTGCTTTGGGCATTGCGCTGATGGCCCTCGGGATCGCTGTATCGTTCGGCGCGATCGAGATGCCTTGGATGAGCGGCTAGCCCCCAGCCGGGTGGTGAAATTCCAAACATATCGGTCCTTAAGGATAAGGGCGGGTCGTTGTGTTTGGCGAACCGATACTAGCAGCTGGCAGCCCTCTGATCGGGTCGGTGATGGCTCAAGATGGCAGACTATGCAGCCTTCCGCCGCAATTGGCTCACACTCAGCCACACCGCCGAAACCAGGAAGTAGAGGGCGCCTACTGCGGCATAGCCGGCCACGTTGGTGATGGATGGCGGCATCGGCATCCGCGCCTGCGCGATGAAAAACGTGCCTGCCAGCGCTGATTGCCCTCCGCTCAGGATCATCGCCCACTGCGCGCCAGAGCTCTTCCAACGGCGGACCGCGGTGCCGAGTTGAAGCAGGCCAGACAGGATCGCCCATAGGCCGAACACCCCGAGCACCCAATTCATGCTCATCTTCAGCGCAACAACGACCGCGAGCGTTGTCGCCACACTGACCACGACGTTGATGGTCTGGGTGCGATTCTGTCCCAATCCTCCGCTGCGCGATGCGTCGACAAAATTGGCGAGGGCATCCCATGCAGGATAAGCCACGAGCAAAACCGCCGCCGCCACCCCGGAATTCTGTCCCACTGTAAAGGCAGCCGCCACCCAGACAGCCGAGACCGCCGTCCGTGCGAAGTAATAGAGCTTGAGCCATTGTTCCTGGCTGGCGCGGGAAAGATCGCTATTGTGAACCGTCATTGGATGTCCTTTCGACTAGTAGGTAGGGCTCTCGACGAACGTCGCAGAGCCGTTACGGCTATGGTTAGTTGAGATCTTAGGATTGTATCTGGAGGGAACGCGGAGCGAGCCGCTCCAGGAGCGGGCGTGTCACGACGGCGAATATCTTCGGATCACCATAGGCCCGTGCCGAAAGCATCGCGCCGTGGACAGTCGCCATGAACGCTTCAGCCTCGGCACGAGGGGTACCCATCAGTTGGAATCGGCCGAGTCGCGCACCGCGCTCCAGCACGGATGTCAGCCAAGCCGACAGGGAGCGGAAATGCGCCCGGACCTCAAGGCCAACTTCCTCGGGCAGCACGGGGAGTTCGCTTGCCAACAGCGCGCAGATACAAAACGGAGCGCTGGCATCCGCGATGCAGACTTCCCAATAGCCAGCGTAGTCCTGAAGCTGTTCGAGCGGATCGGAGACCTGAAGTTCGAGATTCGCCATCCCCGCTTCAGCTTCTTCCCGATACCGCGCAACCAGCGTTCGGACCAGATCGACCTTGCTTGGGAAATGGTGATGGATGCTCGCCTTACGAATCCCGACCACATCAGCGATGTCGGCATAACTGAAACCGTTGTAGCCGCCAGCGACGATCAGAGAACGCGCACAAGCCAGGATGTCGTCGGAGGTAGTAGACACGTTGCCCATGCCCCTACCTACCTTCTGGTAGGATGGCAGTCAAGCCCTCTTGCAACGCAACGACCAAAGCGAGAGCAGTAGCGTGGAATTGGGTGGCTATGGCGCAGACGTCATTCGATGTTCCTTGTGTCTCGGCCGCCATCAATTCAAAAAAGCGTCCGGTGTTTGTCGATCGAAGTAGCCGTCCCACTTCGACGAGAAGGCAACACCCTCCGGCCGACCGGACCACCGCTAATCGCCGCGCGGCTCTGGGCGTTTGCACCGACTGCGCTATCTCCCCATCGTTAGCCTTGTTCTATCGCTGGTTGAGATCGGGAGGTTTCCATGGATCGGCGACTATTTTTGACAGGAATGTTTGGCATTGCCGGGGCCGCGGCCCTTGCAAGCACAGTTCGGCCAATCAACGCAGTGGCCGGCGTTCCAACTGCCAGAAACGGCATTCTCGATGAACTCGAGGCGCCGGACGTCGAGACCTTCGACGACGATACTCAAGCAGAGTTGCAACCAGTCTATCATCGCCGGTGGCACCGGCCGCGCCGGCGCCGCCGGCGTGCTTGGAGAAGGGTCTGTCGCGTTTACTGGCGGAATGGCTATCGGCGCAGGCGGTGCTTCCGCAGGCGCGTCTGGGTCTGGTTTCGATTCTAGCAATTGGCCGGCTTGAACCCTGGCCATCGCGGCCGGGGTTTTCGCCTCAGGCGACCGTTAGTGCCCTTAGAGAGTTTGTCTGACGGCGCCGGAGGAGGCTGACGGTGTTTGCAGGTTTCAGAGCCACCAGCTTGCGACTGGACGATACGACCATTTTCGCAAGGGTCGGTGGCACCGGTCCGCCGCTGCTGCTTCTTCACGGTTTTCCAGAGACGCATCTGATGTGGAGGGATATCGCCGCAGCCTTGGCGCCCCGCTTCACGGTGGTCGCCGCCGACCTTCGAGGCTATGGCCAAAGCGGCTGCCCGGTTTCCTCTGCCGATCATAGCCAATACGCCAAGCGCGCCATGGCCGGCGACATGGTTCAAGCCATGAAGCAACTGGGGTTTGAGCGATTCATGGTTGCCGGACATGATCGCGGCGGGCGGGTTGCCTATCGCCTTGCGCTCGACCATCCGGACAAAGTCCTCAAAATCGCCGTCTTCGACATCATCCCCACCGCCGCAACATGGGATCGGGCGGATGCCAGATTGGCGCTCGGCTTCTGGCCCTGGAGCCTGCTTGCCCAGCCGGAGCCCCTGCCGGAACGTCTGATTGGCGCGGCTCCCGATGCCGTCGTCGACGATGCAATAACGCAATGGGGATCGTCGACGAAAATGGTCTCCAAAGAGGTCAGGGACGCCTATGTTGATGCGCTTCGCGATCCCGCGCATATTCATGCGATATGCGAAGAGTATCGCGCCGCTGCGACGATCGATCGTGAACATGACGCGCTGGACCACGCAAACGGTCGTCGCATCGAGTGCCCGCTAATGGCGCTATGGAGTGGCGATGGCGCCCTGGAGAACTGGTATGCGCAAGAAGGCGGGCCGCTGGCTATCTGGAGGAAATGGGCTGACAGAGTGGAAGGACGCGCTGTCCAAGGCGGGCACTTTTTCCCAGAAGAGCACCCCGACACGATAGCAGCGGTTCTCTCGGAATTCTTCGAGGACAAATAGGACGGTCAGGACAGAGGGTTGTAGAGGTCACATGCTTCAGTTACGCGGAACCTCGGGAGTGCTTAGCGGCCCGAGGTCGAGAATCCTCCGATATTCGTCTGTCCGGCATCAACGTGCTTGATAAGAGAATGAAGCCGATCTCCACGGCCACGCCTGTGATATGCAGCCTGATGTTTGTCGGAAGTTGTGCATCGCCTTTGCCTGCATCCTTTGATGCTGCGAAATACGACAAGATGAGTTGCGTCGAGCTCAACGTGGCGATCGGCACGGTCGCTGACGAGATGTCGGCAACAGCCATCGCTCGCGGCAAAGTCGTCCACACCAACATTCCGGACTGGCTGTGGGGAGGGCAGCGTGTCGCCTCGACCGTCGCTGCCCGCCAAAGCGCGAAGATCGAGCGCTTGCGGCAGCAGGAGGCTGCGATTGCAGCGGCGAGACGAAGCAGGTGCTGATTGCGTCGCTGGAGTGGGTCTTCAACCCGAGAGACCGGACTGATGCGCAGCGATCGCGCCGAGGAATATCTCGCCGAAATCCTTGAGCTTGGCGGCGCCGACGCCGTTGACCGCGGCGAAGGCGTCCAGATCACGCGGGCAGCGTTCAGCCATATCGATCAGCGTACGATCCGAAAAGATCACGAAGGCCGGCACTTGGCGTTCCCGGGCAAGACGCAGCCGTACCGCCTTGAGCGCGGCCAGCAGCGCCGAATCCAGACCTTCCGTGCCTGCTGCGGTATCCACAGGACGTATCTTGCCTCGCGATGACTGGCGCGCGTCCACGCGATACCGGAATGAAGCCTCGCCCCGGGCGAGTTCACGGCCTTTCTCGGCGACGGCGAGGCCGCCATGGCCGGCTGAGTCCAATGTCAGGAACCCTCCCGCGACGAGTTGGCGAAGCAGCGACAGCAAGAGACTCTTCTTATGCGCCACACCGGTGCCGAAGCTGGCAAGCCTGTGGTGGTTCCTGGCCAGGACCTTCTCGGTCTCATGGCCGAGCAGGACATCGACAACATGGGCAGCGCCAAAGCGCTCGCCGGTCTGTGTGATCGCTGCCAGGATGATCCGCGCCTCGGCGTCGCCATCCGCATGCGGCGCCTGGTCGAGGCAGTTGTCGCAATTGCCGCAAGGCGAAGCACTTTCGCCGAAATAGCCAAGCAGGATCTGGCGGCGGCACTGCGCCGTCTCGCAATAGCCGATCAACGTATCGAGCCGGCCATGCGCGCGCCTCTTGTGCTCCGCCGGTGCGCCCTCGTCGTCGATGAAAAGCCGGCGCATACGGATGTCGCCGAGACCGAAGAGCATATGCGCCTCGGCCGCCCGCCCGTCGCGGCCCGCCCGCCCGATTTCCTGATAGTAGGCTTCCAAGCTGCCCGGCAGGTCGGTGTGGAAGACATAGGCGACGTCCGGCTTGTCGATCCCCATGCCGAAGGCGATGGTCGCCACCATCACCACCCCGGACAAGGTCATGAAAGCGTTTTGATTCGCTTCACGCGCGTCCTTGCTCATGCCGGCATGATAGGCGAGCGCGCGTACGCCGTTCCGCTCGAGGAACGCCGCCATCTCTTCGGTCTTTTTGCGCGACAGGCAATAGACGATCCCGCTTCGGCCGGCATGGCGCTGCACGAAATTCAGCAATTGGCGCTTGCTGTCCTGCTTGGGCTCGATGCTTAGCTTGATGTTCGGTCGGTCGAAGCCGAGCACCACGGTATCGACGCGCCCGTCGAACAGTTGCGCGGCAATGTCGGTGCGCGTCGTCTCGTCCGCAGTCGCCGTCAGCGCAATGATCGGCACATCGGGGAAGATGCCGCGCAGCCGCGACAATTCTTCGTATTCGCGCCGGAACGCCGGTCCCCATTGCGAGATGCAATGTGCCTCGTCGATGGCGATCAGCCGGACATCGAGCTTGGTCAACGCCTCGAGCATCCGCGGGGTCATCAGCCGCTCCGGCGCAAGATAGAGCAGCCGTGTCTGCCCTGCCGCGACGCGGCGCCATGCAGCGACATTGGCATCGCGATCGAGCGAGGAATTGATCGTATCGGCCGCCACACCGGCAAGGCGCAATGCGGCGACCTGGTCCTGCATCAGCGCTACCAGCGGCGAAACGACAATGGTGAGCCCGCCCAGCACCAGCGCCGGGACCTGGTAGCAGAGCGATTTGCCCGCACCCGTCGGCATGACGGCCAGTACATGATGCCCGGCCAGCAGCGCCTCCATCACGGCCGCCTGGCCGAGACGAAAATCATCGAAGCCGAAGACATCCTTCAGGACGCGCCGCTTGGAATCCTCTGCCGGCATGCTCGCCGCAATCTGCATTACAGAACTTTCGCGGATACGACCTGCCGAAATTCCCCGGCGAATCGCCGGGTGATTGCCTGGACAGCAGATTCGAACATTTATCGACCCCTCTGGTCCTGTCCTCGGCACCGCCTGAAGCGAACTTCTCTCTCATTGGCCGATATCAGACCGTCGTTCCAGCCCCTATTCGCCTTGGCTGTGAATATCGCGCCGCCTCGGAGCGGTTAATCCTATCTTCACCATCATTCGGCAGGTTCAGGTTCTGCGGTGATGTTTTGAGTACCGCGGCGCCACAAGCGCCCAGGCAACACGCCCGCGTCTCTCCGGAGGCGCGGGTTTTTCGTTCCGAGAACTGACAGCCTGATCTTCGGGCCCGCAGCTCAGTCGAGGAAATCGGCGCGGGGCGGCGTAAAGTTGTCGACCAGTCGTCCCGCCTCCAGTGCCTTGACGCCATGGACCAGGTTGGAAGGAACGATGAAGCTGCTTCCGGTTTCCAAGATCTCGGTCCTGCCGTCGATGGTGACCTCGAAGCGGCCTTCGGCGACGTAGCTCGCCTGGACATGCGGATGCGAATGCAGCGCGCCGACGCCGCCCTTGTCGAAGGCGAACTCGACCATCATCAGTTCGTCCGTGTGCAGGAGCACGCGCCTGCGGTTGCCATCCGGCGTCGGCGTCCACGCACCCTCGCCGGCATGCGAGAAGATCTTGGTTCCGGTCATCGCCAAACTCTCATCTTTTGTTGTTCATCGCGCCAGCCAGCCACCGTCCACCGGCATCACCGCGCCGTGCATATAGTTCGACGCCGGCGCCAGCAGGAAGACGGCTGCGTCGCCGATGTCTTCCGGCGCGCCCCAGCGCCCGGCCGGAATGCGCGCCAGGATCGAAGCGCTGCGGTCGGGATCGGCACGCAGCGCCTCGGTGTTGTTGGTCTCGATATAGCCTGGCGCAATGCCGTTGACGTTGATGCCCTTTGCCGCCCATTCGCAGGCGAGTAGTCGGGTGATGCCGAGCACGCCATGTTTGGAGGCGGTGTAGGAGGCGACGCGGATGCCACCCTGAAAACTCAGCACCGAAGCGATGTTGACGATCTTGCCACGCCGTCCCGGGTCGGCAAGCACGCGCCTGGCAAAACTCTGGCTGAGGAAGAACACCGTCTTGAGGTTGACGCCGATGACGTCGTCCCAGTCGGCTTCGGTCAAGTCGACCGCATCGGCACGCCGGATGATGCCGGCATTGTTGACCAGGCCGTCGAGCGGCCCCGTATCGTCCCAGACGCGGTCAAGCATCGCCTGGGCGGCGGCATCATCGCCAAGGTCGCAGCGGACCGCCTCGAAGCGTCCGCCGGCCGCCGCAATCTTCTCCGCCGTCTCGTCCATCGCCGAGCGACCGACGCCGACGACCGCGCCGCCGGCACGCGCGATCGACACGGCGATGCCCTGGCCGATGCCGGTATTGGCGCCGGTGACGAGGATACGCTTGCCGGCAAGGCTGAAGGCCGAGAGGTCGCTCACTTGAGCTCCTCCATCGCCACCAGGTCGACATCGGTATAGTCGACATTGTCGCCGGCCATCGCCCAGATGAAGGCGTAGTTCGAGGTGCCGGCGCCCGAATGGATCGACCATCCCGGCGACAGCACCGCCTCCTCGTTGCGCACGACGAGATGACGCGTTTCGTCCGGTTCGCCCATGAAGTGAAACACCCGCGCCGTCTCCGGCAGGTCGAAATAGAGATAGGCCTCCATGCGCCGGTCATGCACATGGCACGGCATGGTGTTCCAGACCGAACCGGGGGCAAGCTGGGTCATGCCGACGACCAGCTGACAGGTCTTCACGCCGTCGGCATGGATGAACTGAAAGATCGAGCGCTCGTTGGAGGTCGCCTGGCTGCCGAGATCGAGCCGCTTGGCATCGCCGATGCGGATCAGCCGGTTGGGATGGCTCTGATGCGCCGGCGCGCTTAGCAGGTAGAACTTAGCCGGCTCAGCCGGATTGGTCGCAGCGAACGACACCTCATCGGTGCCCATGCCTAGATAGAGCATGTCGCGCGCCTGCAGCTCGTAGGATTGGCCGCTGGCTTTCACGACGCCTGCACCGGCGATGTTGACGATGATCATCTCGCGGCGGTCGAGAAAATTCTTGGTCCCGGTTGGCTTGATCGCCTGCAGCGGCAGCGGCGCGCCGGCGGGCATGGCACCGCCGACGATCATGCGGTCGTAATGGGTGTAGGTCAGGCTGATACGGCCGGGCTGGAACAAGTCCTCGATCAGAAAATTGTGACGCAGTTCGTCCGTGCCCATCGCCGCGGCAGAAACAGGATCGATGGCAAAGCGCGAGGTGAAATCCGTATGATTGTCAGTGTGATTCATTGCTGTCCCATGGAGCTGCCTCAATTGCTTATTCAGTTGCCGCGGCCTTGACCGAGTCGGCATAAAACACCTGACGCGCGTGCAGGCGTTCGCGATACCGCTGCTGGCTGGCACCGAGATGCGCGCGCATCGCCTCCCGTGCCGCCTCGGCATCGCCTGCCGAGATGGCATTAAGGATCATCAGGTGTTCGCGCTGCAGGCCGCGCTGGTAGGCGTCGGACTGCGCGAATTCGGTCGACCAGGGCGAGGTCACATCGCAAGGGATGGCGCGCCGGCCGAGCACATCGAGCATCTCGACATAGAACGGATTGTTGGTGGCGCTGGCGATTGCGCGGTGGAAGGCGAGGTCGGCCGGTCCCGTCGGCTCGCTGTTGAGGAGCAGCCGTTCGAACTCGAAGAAGGCTTCCTGGATCGCCGCTTCCTGTGCGGCGTTACGGCGGAGGGCGGCGAGCCCGGCGGATTCGATCTCGATCGCCAACCTGACTTCGAGCACGTTGAGGGCAATTGAATCCTTGCTGCCCATCTCCGCTGCCAGAGCCCCGAACGCTGTCGAGATATGCTCGGTGACAAAGACGCCGGCGCCTTGGCGCGGCTCGACCAGGCCGTCCGCGGCAAGCTTGGCCAGCGCCTCGCGTATCACGGTGCGGCTGACCCCGAAGGTTTCAGTCAACTGGCCCTCGGTCGGCAGCTTTTGCCCAGGCTGGATCTCGCCCGCCTGCAACTGCTTGCGGATCGCGGCGACGACGGTTTCCGAAAGCTTCGGTCTTCGTTCGACGCGGAGCCCGACTGCGGTGTCCGATGCCATGTCGCAACCCCTATTTGAAGACGCTCGGCAGCCATAGCGAAATGGCTGGAATGTAAGTGACGAGCGCCAGCACCACGAGGCCTGCGCCATAGAACGGCCAGATCGAGCGCATCGATTCCCAGACGGATATCTTGCCCACTGCGCACGCCACGAACTGCACTGCGCCCACCGGCGGCGTGTTCAGCCCGATGCCGAAATTGAGGATCATGATGACGCCGAAATGCACCGGATCGACGCCGTAGGCCTGCGCCACGGGCAGGAAGATCGGCGTGCAAATGATGATCGTCGGCCCCATGTCCATGAACGTGCCGAGGAACAGCATCAAGAGGTTGAGCAGCAGAAGCACGACCAGCGGATCGTCCGAGATCGCGTTCATGGAGGCTATCAGCGCTGCCGGTACTTTCAGGAAGGCCATCAGCCACGAGAATGCCGCCGCCATGCCGATGATAAGCAGCACCATGGCCGTGGTGCGCACGGCGCCATGGGTGGCATGAACGAACCCTTCCCAGGTCATCTGCCGGTAAACGAAGACGGTCACGAGCAGCGCATAGATGACGGCGATACAGGAACTCTCGGTGGCCGTGAAGACGCCCGATCGTACGCCGCCGAAGATGATCGCGATCAGCAGCAGGCCGGGCACCGCGACGGCGAAAAGATGCGCGACCGCGGTGAAGCCCGGAAACGGCTCGGTCGGATAGCCGCGGGAGCGCGCCACGAAATAAGCGGTGACCATCAGTGACAGGGCCAGCAGCAGGCCCGGGATGATGCCGGCCGTGAACAGATCGGCGATGGAGATCTTTCCGCCTGCCGAGATCGCGTAGATGATCATGTTGTGCGACGGCGGCAGCAGCAGCGCGATCAGCGCCGCCATCGACGTGACGTTGACGGCGTAGTCCGCTCCATATCCACGCGCCTTCATCTGCGGGATCATCAGGCCGCCCACCGCGGCTGCCTCCGCCACCGCGGAGCCCGAAATGCCGCCGAATAGTGTAGCGGTCGCGATGTTGACCTGCCCGAGGCCGCCGCGCAAATGGCCGACGAGCGAGCCGGCGAAGGCAACGATCTTGCTGGCGATGCCGCCGCGCACCATCAAGTCGCCGGCGTAGATGAAAAACGGAATGGCCAGCAGCGAAAAGACGCTCATGCCGGAATTCAGGCGCTGGAAGACGATCAGCGGCGGCAGGCCCATATAGAGGACGGTGGCCAGGCTTGCGACGCCGAGGCAGAAAGCGATCGGCGTGCCGATAAGCATCAGCAGGGTGAAGACGCCGAAGAGAATCCACAGTTCCATGGCGTCAGACCTTCACGTTGGCGGTGTCGAGTTCGGCTGCGACTTCGGCCGGCGGCAATTCATCGAGGGCATCGTCGATCGGCGCGCCGGAGAGGCGAAGCACGATGCGCTCCAGCGTGAAGAGCACGATGAGCGCGCCTCCCGCGACAAGCGGGACATAGTCCCAGCCCCCCGATATGCCGAGTGACGGCAAGACAGAGCCCCAGGTCAATGCGACCAGCTGGCTGCCATACCAGATCATGCCGATGCCGAAGGCGAGCGCGACGAGGTCCGAAATCATCCGCAGCCAGCGCTTGCCGCCTTTTGGCAGCACGTAGAGCAGGACGTCGAAGCCGAGATGATAGTTCTCGCGCACGCCGACGGCAGCGCCGAGGAAAATGAACCAGCTCATCAGCATCACCGAGCCCGGCTCGGTCCAGCTCGGCGAACGATTCAGAACATAGCGGCCGAACACTTGCCAGGCGACGAAGGCGGTCATCAGCACCAGCCCGATGCCGGCGATCGACAGCGCCGCCGTGCTGACGCGCGACATCACTTGCGCGACGCCGGACAGGAGCGGTCTTGGTTTTAGGCTGGAAGTCACCGGTTTTCTCCGCAAGAGGACGGCGGCGCGGGATGTCCGCGCCGCCGCTTGATCACTGCACGGCCTTGATGGCTTCGACCATGGCCTTCAGCTTGTCGTCCTTGACGTGCTTCTCGTAGACCGGGCCCATCGCGTCGATGAAGGGCTGCTTATCCGGCGTCGTGATCTGCGAACCGGCCGCCTCGACCTTGGCGCGCGATTCCTTGACCTTGGCGGTCCACAGCTCGCGCTGCTTGGCGACGCTCTCCTTGGCGGCCGCTTTGAAGATCGCCTGGTCTTCCGGCGTCAGCTTGTCCCAGCTCGACTTCGCCATGACGAAGGCTTCCGGCACCATCGTGTGCTCGTCGAGCGAATAGTATTTGGCGACTTCCGCGTGCTTGGCGGTGTCGTAGCTCGGAAAATTGTTCTCCGCACCGTCGATCACCCCGGTCTCGATCGCCGAATACACCTCGCCATACGGCATCGGCGTCGCGTTGGCGCCGAGTGCCGCCACCATATCGACGAAGATGTCGGACTGGATGACGCGGAACTTCATGCCGGCCATGTCGGCTACAGTGTTGATCGGCTTCTTCGAATTGTAGAAGGAGCGCGAGCCGCCATCGTAAAAGGCGAGCAGCACCAGCCCGACCTGGTCGAACGCCGCCGCGATCTGGTCGCCGATCGCCCCGTCCATGACCTTGTGCATATGGTCTTCCGAACGGAAGATGTAGGGCAGCGAGGGTACGGTGGTCTCCGGGATGAGCCCGTTGAACGGCGCCATCGAGACGCGGTTGAGATCGATCACGCCGGTGCGCACCTGCTCGATCGTGTCCTTTTCCTCGCCGAGTTGCGCGGAAGGATAGAGTTCGACCACATAGCGGCCGGCCGTGCGCTCTTTCACGAGCTCGCCGAAATATTTGACCGCCTCGACCGTCGGATAGCCGTCCGGGTGTGTGTCAGACGAGCGCAGGACCGTCTGGGCGCTTGCCGTTCCGGCCAGCAGTGCGGCGGCAAGTAGCGTAGCTCCCGCCCGTCTTGAAAAATGCAGCATTGGTTTCCTCCCGTTTGAACGATGGCGGCAAGCGCCGTTAGAGCCGGTACGCCTTTTTCGCGAGCGTATAGGCAAGTTCCTGCGCCAGCTCGTGCGCCTCGTCCTCGCCGAGCCGATGCTCGGCGACGAGACGCGCCAGATATGCGCAATCGACCCGGCGCGCCACATCATGGCGGGCCGGTATGGATGGAAAGGCGCGGGTGTCGTCGTTGAAACCGACGGTGTTGTAGAAACCGGCCGTTTCGGTGGTCATCTCGCGGAACCGGCGCATGCCTTCGGGGCTGTCGTGGAACCACCAGGCCGGCCCGAGCTTCAATGCCGGGTAGACACCGGCGAGCGGCGCCAGCTCGCGCGCATAGCTGGTCTCGTCGAGGGTGAACAGGATGATGGTGAGATCGCGCTCCAGCCCGACACAGTCGAGCAGCGGCTTCAACGCCGTCACATAATCGGTTCGAGTCGGGATATCGAAGCCTTTGTCCCTGCCGAACTTCTGAAAGACAGCCGGCGAATGATTGCGCCAGGAGCCGGGATGGATTTGCAGGACCAGCCCGTCGTCACGGCTCATCTTGGCCATCTCGGTCAGCATCTGGGCGCGAAACAGCTTTCGCTCGCGCTCGTCGTTCGAGCCCCGGCGGATGCGGTTGAACAGCTCCTCGGCGGCGGCATCCGAGAGATTGGCGGTTTCGGCCGTCGGATGGCCGTGATCGGAGGAAGTCGCGCCAAAGCTCTTGAAGAAGGCGCGCCGCTGGCGATGCGCATCGAGATAGCCGGCCCAATTGCCGGTGTCGCAGCCGGTGATCTCGCCAAGCCGGTCGAGATTGGCCGAAAAGCCTTCGAAGTCGGGATCGACGATCGCATCCGGCCGATAGGCGGTGACGACGCGGCCGTCCCAGCCGCTGTCGCGGATCATCTGGTGCCATCTGAGATCGTCGAGCGCGCCTTCGGTCGTCGCGATGACCTCAATGTTGAAGCGCTCGAACAGCGCTCGCGGGCGAAAATTCTCCCACTGCAGCAGCGTCGCGATCGTGTCGTAGTGGCGGTCGGCCGTCTTGGCATTCAGCGGCTCGTCGATGCCGAACAGATGGGCAAGCACATGGTCGAACCACAGCCGGGTCGGCGTGCCGCGGAACAGGTAATAATGCTCGGCGAAGCGCCGCCAGATCGTTCTGCCGTCGGTTTCCACCGGCGAACCGTCAAGTGTCGGCACGCCAAGCTCCTCAAGCCGAACGCCCTGGCTGAACAGCATGCGGAAAATGTAGTGGTCCGGTACGATCAGCAACTGCGCCGGATCGGGAAACGCCTCGTTGAGCGCATACCAGCGGGGATCGGTGTGGCCGTGCGGGCTGACGATCGGCAGGTCCTTGACCGCGGCGTAGAGATCGCGGGCCAGCGAAAGCGGGCGCGCCTCGGCGGCAAACAGCAAGTCCGGATCCGTCAATGCGGCCACGTAAATCCTCCCAATCCGGACATCGGTAGGGTTGGAAAGAAATAATGTCAACATACAAAAAATGGGTTGTTGTATGATGACTTTTCGTCGGCCATTGCCCATTGTGCGTGACGGCAACGGGTGTTACGCCGCCTGCCAACAGTGACCCAGCAACCTCGATCAGACACGCCGCGCAATGACCAATAGACGCCTTTCCAACAGCACGCTGAAGGCACTGCCGGCTTCGGTCGCGGTTCCCCGCTACGACCGCGGCGCTATTGCGCCAGGCATCGTCCATCTCGGCGTCGGCGCGTTCCACCGCGCCCACCAGGCGGCCTATGTCGACGACTGTCTGGCGGCTGGAGAGACAGGCTGGGGCATTGTCGGCGTGTCCTTGCGCAGTCCAGACACGCGCGACGCACTGGCGCCGCAGGATGGCCTCTACACACTGGCGATCAGGAGCAGCGTCGAAGAAGAGCTGCGCGTCGTCGGTTCGATCCTGTCGCTGCTGGTGGCGCCGGAAGATCCGGCTGCGGTGCTCGCCGCTCTGACCGATCCGCTCACCCGTATCGTCACGCTGACGATCACCGAAAAGGCCTATCTGAGGGCAGCCGGCGGCGGACTGGACAATACCCACCCCGACATCGTCCATGATCTGGCTAACCCGCAAATGCCACGAACGGCGCATGGTTTCCTGACGGAGGCGCTGTCGCGCCGCCGTGCCACCGGCATCCAGCCTTTCACCGTGCTCTGCTGCGACAACCTTCCGGCCAATGGCGCCACGCTGCACCGCCTGCTGGTCGAATTCGCCGCACTGCGCGATGCCAGGCTCGCCACTTCAGGCGATGCCAGGCTCGCCGCACACATCGCCGACGGCGTCGCCTTTCCGTCGAGCATGGTCGACCGCATCGTGCCGGCGACCACCGATGCCGACCGGGCGCGTATCGCCGTCGAGCTCGGCGTCGAGGATGCCTGGCCGGTGATGACCGAGCCGTTCTGCCAATGGGTGGTCGAGGACGACTTTCCGGCGGGCAGGCCGGCCTGGGAAAAGTTCGGCGTCACCATGGTCGGCGACGTCGGGCCGTTCGAGGACATGAAGCTGCGGCTGCTCAACGGCTCGCATTCGGCAATCGCCTATCTCGGCCTGCTCAGCGGCTACGACACGGTCGACCGCGCCTTTGCCGATCCGGCGATCCGGCAATTCGTCGACGGCTTGTGGGCCGAGGCGATCCCGACGCTGCCGCCGGACGCCGGGCTCGATACGGCCGGCTACACGGCCCAGCTCGCCGAACGTTACTCGAACACGGCGCTGGCCCATCGCACGGCGCAGATCGCCAATGACGGCAGCCAGAAACTGCCACAGCGCATCGTCGCCTCGGCCGTCGAGCGGCTGAGTGCCGGTGATCCCCCAGCCCATCTGATGCTGGTGGTGGCCGCCTGGATGGCCGCTTGCGAGGCGCGCGGCAAGACCTTGCCCGAAGCCCATTTCACCGACCCGATCGACACTCGGCTTACGGCGCTCGGCAGCCGGCCGGCTGATGAAGCTGTGACAGCGATGTTCGATCTCGCCGGCTTCGCCAGGGACCATTCCCAGCGCATGACACTGATTGATCTGACGACAGCCCATCTCGAGCGCCTGCGGCGGGGCGGGCCTGCCGCTGCCTTGGCGGCGCTTGGCATAGGGAGTGAGAAGCCATGAGACAGACTTGGCGCTGGTTCGGGCCCGACGACCCGGTGACGCTTGCCCATGTCCGTCAGGCCGGCGCCGTCGGCATCGTCAGCGCGCTGCATCACCTCAATGACGGCCGCGCCTGGCCGGCGGACGAGATCGCCAGGCGCAAGGCAGAGATCCAGGCAGCAGGCCTGACCTGGGACGTGGTCGAGAGCATCGTCGTCCATGAGGACATCAAGACCCGCAGTGGCGACTGGCGCACCCTGATCGACAATTATAAGGCCTCGATCCGCGCCGTCGCTGCCGCCGGCATCAACACCATCTGCTATAATTTCATGGCGATCACCGACTGGACGCGCACCGACCTCGACTATCCGATGCCGCATGGCGGCACTGCGCTGCGCTTCGATGTCGTCGAGCTCTGCGCCTATGACGTCTTCATCCTCGAGCGAAAACGGGCGGAGGCCGATCACCCGCCGGCCCGTGTCGAGGCGGCGCGTGTGCGGCTGCAAGGCATGAGCGAAAGCGACAAGGCGAGACTGGAGCTCAACCTGATCGGCTGGGTGCCGGCGCGCGAATTCATCTTCGATCGAGCGAGCTTCCGCCGCGCCCTCGACCTCTACAAGGACGTCTCTACCGAAGGACTGCGCGAAAACCTGTTTGCCTTCCTGCGCGAGATCGTGCCGGTTGCCGAAGAGGCCGGCGTCAGGATGGCGATCCACCCCGACGATCCGCCTTTTTCGTTGTTCGGCCTGCCGCGCATCGTTTCCAAGGCAGCCGATGCCCGCGCGCTGCTCGACGCCGTCGCTTCGCCGGCTAACGGACTGACACTGTGTACCGGCTCCTACGGCGCGAGCGCGCAGAACGATCTGCCGGCAATGGCGAAGGCTTTCGCCGAGAACATCCATTTCGCCCATCTGCGCAATGTCACCAAGGAGCCCGACGGCTCCTTCCACGAAGCCGAGCACCTCGACGGCGACACCGACATGGTGGCGGTCGTGTCGGCGCTGATTGGCGAGGAGCGGCGGCGCAAGGCGGCAGGCAGGGCGGACTGGCAGATTCCGATGCGTCCGGACCATGGCCATGCCATTGTCGACGACATCGGCAAGAAGGTGAACCCCGGCTATTCCTGCATCGGCCGCCTGAAGGGCCTCGCCGAACTGCGCGGCGTCATGCGCGCCGTGGAAGCGCTGACGGTGTGAGCTATTTGCCTGACGGATCCAATACTTGCCGGGAAGAATAGTCGACGCCTTTAGAATTCCAGAACAGCCGCACGGCCTTGCCGACCAGATTTTCACTGGGAATAAACCCGACGCTGAATCGGCTGTCGGAGGAATTGTCCCGATTGTCGCCAAGTGCAAAATAGTGGCCTGCGGGCACGATCCACGAGTTCGTGTTGTCCCCGATGGATGAATCTGTCAGGTTGAGAACGGTGTAGGACACGCCCTCTGGCAAAGTTTCACGTTGAAGTTTGACTGGATCGGGGAACTCTTCGGACGAAAAAGAGCCGATATCCTCGAGCCCCACCGCTACCTCGTTGATGTAAAGCATCCCGTCGATGATCTGGATCTTTTCGCCCGGAAAGCCGACGATCCGCTGGATGTAGTTCACGCTCGGATCGGGCGGGAACTTGAATGCCACCACATCTCCCCTTTTGGGTTCCGCGCCCAATAGGCGCCCGTCAAATGAGAGCACGTTGAAGGGCACGCTGTAGCGACTGTAGCCGTATGCGGATTTGGACACGAAGAGATAGTCGCCCTCCCGCAACGTCGGCGTCATGCTGCCAGACGAGATCGAAAACGATTGGAACACCAACGAGCGGATTACAAACGCAGCCACGATGGAGGCGTAAAACGCCAACACGAACACCGACACCCCTTGCGCATACCATTTGTCCGGCTTGAACCGATGCGCAAAGGGAACAACGAGCGTCGCCCACAGGATCATCAAGCCGATACCTGAAAAGTTGCCCGCCGCCGCAAGATCCATGCCCGGCACCACCGGAATTCCGATGTAGCAAAGCGCGATGCTGACAGCACTGATCACAAACAGGCTTATGACAGCCAGTTTGCCAGCGCCAATCCATAGAAATCCGCCAAACGGGCCGCCAAGGGCCGACACCAGGGCCGTCGACCATCTGGATCGCGAGACTGTTTCTTGTTGCACTGTTTGTTCTGTCATCGGCCCCCCACGCCAAGGCAGCCTGACTGTTCACCAAATAAAAAAGCGAGGCAAGCCTCGCTTTCTCGACGCCGAACTGATCCTTCGCGTTAAGCCGGCAGGATGGCGCCTTCAAGCGTGGTGAGCTGGTTAAGGAACTGCTCGGCCTTGCTGCGGGTCTGGTCGTCCTTGGCGTCGGCGGCGTCTTCCCTCGCCTCCTGGATGCGGCGGGCAAGCTCGGCGCGGTCGATGTCGCCGACGGCCACAGCCGATTCCGCCAGCAGCGTGCAGCCGGCCGGAACGATGTCGGCAAAGCCGCCGAACACCACGTAGCGTTCTTCCTTGCCGGAAGCGGTCTTCAACGTGACGACGCCCGGCTTGATCGTGGTCATGACCGGTGCGTGATGCGCCATCACGGTCATTTCGCCCTCGGCGCCTGGGATGACGACGGATTCGACCTGCTCGGAAACCAAGAGGCGCTCCGGCGAGACCAGTTCGAACTTGAAAGCTTCAGGCATGATCAATTTAGCGAATAGGGAATAGTGAGTAGCGAGTAGTGAAGAAACTCGTCCGGCTCATAAACCCCTATTCGCTACTCCCTATTCGCTATTCGCTTTGGCTTACGCCGCTTCAGCCGCCAGGCGCTGTGCCTTCTCGACCGCTTCCTCGATGCCGCCGACCATGTAGAAGGCGGCCTCCGGCAGGTGGTCATAATCGCCGTTGCAAAGGCCCTTGAAGCCCTTGATGGTGTCGGCGAGGTCGACCAACTTGCCCGGCGCGCCGGTGAACACTTCGGCGACGAAGAAGGGCTGCGACAGGAAGCGCTCGATCTTGCGGGCGCGGGCAACCGTCTGCTTGTCCTCTTCCGACAGCTCGTCCATGCCCAGGATGGCGATGATGTCCTGCAGCGACTTGTAACGCTGAAGGATCGACTGCACCTGGCGCGCGACCTGGTAGTGCTCCTCGCCGACAACCATCGGGTCGAGCATGCGCGAAGTCGAATCGAGCGGATCGACCGCCGGATAGATGCCCTTTTCCGAAATCGCGCGGTTGAGCACGGTCGTCGCGTCGAGGTGGGCGAATGAAGTCGCCGGTGCCGGGTCGGTCAAATCGTCGGCCGGCACATAGATCGCCTGCACCGAGGTGATCGAACCCTTGGTCGTCGTGGTGATACGCTCCTGCAGCGCGCCCATGTCGGTGGCCAGCGTCGGCTGGTAGCCCACGGCCGAAGGAATGCGGCCGAGCAGCGCCGACACTTCCGAGCCCGCCTGCGTGAAGCGGAAGATGTTGTCGACGAAGAACAGCACGTCCTGGCCCTGGTCGCGGAAGTATTCGGCAACCGTCAGGCCGGTCAGGCCGACGCGCGCGCGCGCGCCCGGCGGCTCGTTCATCTGGCCATAGACGAGCGCGGCCTTGGAGCCTTCGCCGCCGCCCTTCTTGTTGACGCCGGACTCGATGAACTCGTGATAGAGGTCGTTGCCTTCGCGGGTGCGCTCGCCGACGCCGGCGAACACCGAGAAGCCGCCATGCGCCTTGGCGACGTTGTTGATCAGTTCCTGGATCAGCACCGTCTTGCCGACGCCGGCGCCGCCGAACAGGCCGATCTTGCCGCCGCGGGCATAGGGGGCCAGCAGGTCGAGCACCTTGATGCCGGTGACCAGGATCTGCGCTTCCGTCGACTGCTCGACATAGGTCGGCGCCGGCTGGTGGATCGAGCGCATCTCGATGCCGTCGACCGGGCCTGCCTCGTCGATCGGCTCGCCGATGACGTTGATGATGCGACCGAGCATGCCAGGGCCGACCGGCACGGTGATCGGCGCGCCGGTGTCATAGACGTCCTGGCCGCGAACCAGACCTTCGGTGGAGTCCATGGCGATGCAGCGTACGGTGTTTTCGCCGAGATGCTGGGCCACTTCGAGCACCAGGCGATTGCCGACATTGATCGTCTCAATCGCGTTCAGGATCGCCGGCAGATGTTCGCCGAACTGCACGTCGACAACAGCGCCGATGACCTGGCGAACCTTGCCCGCCAAGCCGGTTTTCTTGATGGTAGCGGCCGGCGTATTCACGGCGGCGGCCTTGATTGCTGCCGCCTTCTTGGCCGGAGCGGCCTTTGCTGCCGCCGGAGCCTTTGCTGGTGCCGCGGCCTTAGGGGCTGCCGTCTTCGGGGTCGCTGCTTTCGCCATCGTCTTTACCCTTTTCGTCTCTTTGTTTCTCACACGCTTGAGGTCGATGACCTCCTTGGGAGCGTGCCTAGAGCGCCTCGGCGCCCGAAATGATTTCGATCAATTCCTTGGTGATCTGCGCCTGCCGCTGGCGGTTGTAGGTGATCGACAATTTGTTGATCATGTCGCCGGCATTGCGCGTCGCATTGTCCATGGCGCTCATCTTGGCGCCCATCTCGCCGGCCGCATTCTCGAGCAGCGCGCGGAAGACCTGCACGGAGATGTTGCGCGGGATGAGATCGGAGAGGATTTCGCCCGGCTCCGGCTCGTATTCGTAGACAGCGCTGCCACCATCCTTCGCTTCAGCAGCATCCGAAACCACGCCCGCCGGGATAATTTGCTGCGCTGTCGGGATCTGGCTGATCACCGACTTGAACTGCGAATAGAACAGCGTGCAGATGTCGAAGCCGCCTTCGTTGAACAGATGGATCACCTTCTTGGCGATGGCATCGGCATTGACGAAGCCCAGCGTCTTGACCTCGCGCAGATCGACACGCTCGATGATCAGCGCCCCGTAGTCGCGGCGCAATATGTCGAACCCCTTCTTGCCGACGCAGATGATCTTGACCTGCTTGCCGTCGGCCAGAAGCTTGCGGATGTGGTCGCGGGCAAAGCGGGCGATCTGCGAATTGAAGCCACCGCACAGGCCGCGTTCGGCCGTGCAGACGACAAGCAGATGCACGTCGTCCTTGCCGGTGCCGGTCATCAGCGCCGGGGCATCGCCGCCACCGCCGATCGCCTGGGTAATGTTGGCCAGCACCGCGCCCATGCGCTCCGAATAGGGACGCGCCGCTTCAGCCGCTTCCTGCGCGCGGCGCAGCTTCGCCGCGGCGACCATCTGCATCGCCTTGGTGATCTTCTGCGTCGCCTTGACCGAGGCGATACGGTTACGAAGGTCTTTTAACGAAGGCATGCTTCAAACCTGATCCCGTCCGGTCCACTCAAGCAAAGGTCTTGGCGAAGGCGTCGATCTCTGCCTTCAGCCTGGCGCGCAGATCGTCGGACAGCGCCTTCTCCTTGCGGATGCCGTCGAGCACGTCCTTGCCGGCCGAGCGCATGTGCGACAACAGCCCCTGCTCGAACTTGCCGACCTGGTTGATCGCCAGCTTGTCGAGATAGCCGTTGACGCCGGCGAAGATCACCGCGACCTGCTCCTCGACCTTGAGCGGCGAGAATTGCGGCTGCTTCAAAAGCTCGGTCAGGCGCGAGCCGCGATTGAGCAGGCGCTGCGTGGCGGCGTCGAGATCGGAGCCGAACTGCGCGAAAGCAGCCATTTCGCGGTACTGCGCGAGCTCGCCCTTGATCGACCCGGCAACCTGCTTCATCGCCTTGATCTGCGCCGAAGAGCCGACGCGCGACACCGACAGACCGACATTGACCGCAGGACGGACGCCCTGGAAGAACAGATTGGTTTCCAGGAAGATCTGGCCGTCGGTGATCGAGATGACGTTGGTCGGGATATAGGCCGACACGTCGTTGGCCTGCGTCTCGATGATCGGCAGCGCCGTCAGCGACCCGCCGCCATTGTCGTCGTTGAGCTTGGCGGCGCGCTCGAGCAGGCGCGAGTGCAGGTAGAAAACGTCGCCCGGATAGGCCTCGCGGCCCGGAGGACGGCGCAGCAGCAGCGACATCTGGCGATAGGCGACGGCCTGCTTCGACAGATCGTCATAGCTGATCAGCGCGTGCATGCCGTTGTCGCGGAAATATTCGCCCATGGTGCAGGCGGTGAACGGCGCCAGGAACTGCATCGGCGCCGGATCAGATGCGGTCGCAGCGATGATGATCGAATAGTCGAGCGCGCCGCGCTCTTCCAGCACCTTGACGAACTGCGCCACGGTCGAGCGCTTCTGGCCGACGGCGACATAGACGCAGTACAGCTTTTCCTTCTCCGGGCCGTTGTCGTGCACCGATTTCTGGTTGAGCATGGTGTCGAGGATGATCGCGGTCTTGCCGGTCTGGCGGTCGCCGATGACCAGCTCGCGCTGGCCGCGGCCGACCGGGATCAGCGCGTCGATGGCCTTGAGGCCGGTCGACATCGGCTCGTTCACCGATTTGCGCGGGATGATGCCGGGCGCCTTGACGTCGACGCGCTTGCGTTCGGTGGCCTGGATCGGGCCCTTGCCGTCGATCGGGTTGCCGAGCGCATCGACGACGCGGCCGAGCAGGCCCATGCCGACAGGCGCGTCGACGATGGCGCCGGTGCGCTTGACGGTATCGCCTTCCTTGATGTCACGGTCGGCGCCGAAGATAACGACGCCGACATTGTCGGCTTCGAGGTTGAGGGCCATGCCGCGGATGCCGCCGGGGAACTCGACCATCTCGCCGGCCTGGACATTGTCGAGGCCATAGACGCGGGCGATGCCGTCACCGACGGACAGCACCTGGCCGACTTCGGAGACCTCGGCCTCCTTGCCGAAATTCTTGATCTGGTCTTTCAGAATTGCGGAAATTTCCGCGGCGCGGATGTCCATCAGCCGACCTCTTTCAGTGCAAGCTTGAGCGAATTGAGTTTGGTTTTGAGCGACGTATCGATCTGGCGCGAGCCGATCCTGACCACCAGCCCGCCGAGCAGCGACGGATCGACGGTGACGGTGATCGCCACATCCTTGCCGGCGACGCTTTTCAGCGCCGCTTTCAGCTCGGTTTCCTGGGCAGGCGTCAGCGCATGCGCCGAGGTGACCTCGGCGGCGGTCTCGCCGCGGTGTTCGGCGGCGATCTGGCGGAACGCCTTGATCATTCCTGGCACGGCGAAAAGCCGGCGGTTCTGGGCAACGACGCGCAGGAAATTGCCAGTGAGGCCCGTGATCCCCGCTCTGTCGGCGATCGCGGCGATCGCCTTGGCCTGGTCTTCGCTGGAGAAAACCGGGCTCCTGATCAGCCTCGAAAGGTCAGCGCTGCCTTCGAGCATCGCTTCGAAACTGTTGAGGTCGGTCTCGACGCTGGCCACCGAATTGGCCTGCAGCGCGAGTTCGAACAGCGAACCCGCATAGCGTTCTGCGACACCTGAGATTGGCGATGACGATTGGACCACGGACCGTCTTTTCTCTTGTCTGACAGGCCGCAGATTGTTGGCGCGAGCAAAAACTCTGGCTAAATCTTTGACCTTACTGCATTTTTCCAAGCACGGAGGCGCGGCTTCCGCTATCCCCGGTCGAAAGTCGATTGCCGTCTAGCACAGGCATTTTCAGACCGCAATGCGTCGTCCGGCATGGTTTTCAGGCACTATTGTCGCATCCGCTCGCCGAGTTCAGCAACCAACCCCGGATTGCTCTGTGATTCAGGGCAAAAAGCCGAAGGCGAACGCGAGCGGCAGCGCCGCCAGCACCAGCTCGACGACGATGGATGCCCAGTTGAACGGCGTATTGGCGCCGTCCGACATCATCGACAGCAGCCGGCCG
Source organism: Mesorhizobium sp. M0563 (assembly GCF_040321065.1). NCBI lineage: Bacteria > Pseudomonadati > Pseudomonadota > Alphaproteobacteria > Hyphomicrobiales > Phyllobacteriaceae > Mesorhizobium > Mesorhizobium sp. M0563. The sequence goes on along the minus strand of NZ_JAMYQV010000021.1, from coordinate 27,576 downwards.
AAGGCGGTGAATAGCCAGGAGAAGCCGAGCGCCATGTAGAGCAGCGGCTGCGCCAAGAGGATGCAGCACAGGCTGACGCCGAGATAGAAGCCCGACATCCGGCCGCGCCCCTCGGCGATCGCCGCTGCCTTCTCCGGTCTGACCTGCAGCCGCAGGATGCGGAACGCCAGCTGTGGAGCCAGGAATAGCAACAGGCCGAGCAATAGAGTCGCGACCGCGCTCGACCATGCCAGCCACTCGCCCTGGCTCATCGGCCATGGAAACGCAAATTCCATCCTTGTCCCCTCGTAAATGGATATTCAAAATTTCGGGCATTCTAGCGAAGCAACTGACATGCGCCAGATGGGCCGTCGGCAATTTGCAGGGCGCGTCAGCTCAACGCGAGCGCGACCGTTGTCTCGACCGGGCTAACAGGACGTTAAACAATGGGCTGTTTTTTTCTGCACAATTCCTATATTGTGACTACATGAGACCACAAGGGGTTCCGCGCATGAAGACGATGCAACTGCGAGAGGCAAAGGCCAGCCTTTCCGCGCTCGTGGAGGCCGCTGAGAACGGTGAGCCCACGGTTATCACCAAGCACGGCAAGCCCGCAGTCATGGTGGTGCCAATCGGTGAGGGACGGAAACTTTATCCGCAGAACAGCCAAAAAGACTTCGTGGATTTCCTGCTTCGGTATCCAGGCGGCATCGAGCTTGAGCGAAACGAATCGCCGTCGCGGGAAGTGGAGTTTTGACCGGCTATCTGCTTGATACGTCTTTTCTCTCGGCATTTGCACCTGGTAGGCCTCTGCTTCCGTCACACGTGCAGAACTGGGTTGCTGTACAAGGAGAACGCGGCTCTTGGCAGCTCTCGTCGATCGTCATCTTGGAGGTGGAACGAGGAATCGCGAAACTGAAGCGGGCGGGCGGGCATATGAAGGCGGAGCGCATCAATGAGTGGTTCGAAAGGTTGCTTCTAGAGTTCAACCAGCGCATCCTTCCCATCGATTTAGCAATCGCGCGAGAAGCCGGAAAACTGGAAGACGCCACTATCGCCAGAGGCGCCAATCCGGGACTGGCGGACGTTCTGATCGCAGCTACCGCCCGTTTGCACGGCCTGTCAGTTTTGACGGCCAACACCCGGCATTTTGCGATTCTCGACGTGCCTTACCTGAACCCATTCACCGAACGCGTCTCGAAAGGGTAATCGACACCTTACAAAAAGCTTTGCGGGTCGATATCGACCTGGACCCGCACCGAGGCCCTTATCTTCGGTCCCTCGGCCAGCATGGTGCGGATGAACCCTTGCATGTCGGCGCGCCGCTCGCCCTGGATCAGTAGGCGAAAGCGATGGCGGCCGCCGATCAATGACAGCGGCGCCTCGGCCGGACCGAGGACGAACAGATCGATGGCTTGCGGCGCGGCACGGCGCAGGCCGCGGGCGTGCCCTTCGGCTTCCGCCCGGGTCGCCGCGCTGACGATGACGCCGGCGAGCCGGCCGAAGGGCGGCAGCCCCGCCCGCTCGCGTTCGGCGATCTCGCGCTCGTAGAAGGCCTCGGCATCGCCGGAGACGATCGCCCGCATCACCGGGTGGTCGGGTTGGAAGGTCTGCAGCAGGCCAAGGCTCTTCTTGCCGGTGCGGCCGGCGCGGCCGGTCACCTGGCTGAGCAGTTGGAAGGTGCGCTCGGCGGCGCGTGGGTCGCCATTGGCCAGGCCGAGATCGGCATCGACGACACCGACGAGCGTCATGTTGGGGAAATTGTGGCCCTTGGCGACGAGTTGCGTGCCGATGACGATGTCGGCCTCGCCATTGGCTATGGCTTCGAGCTCGAGCCGCAGCCGCCGCACGCCGCCCATCAGGTCGGACGACAGTACGATGGTGCGGGCATCAGGGAAATGCGCGACGACCTCCTCGGCGATGCGCTCTACGCCCGGCCCGCAGGCGACCAGATGATCGAGCGTGCCACATTCCGGGCAGGCCTCGGGCCGGCGTTCATTGTGCCCGCAATGGTGGCAGACGAGCTGACCGCGAAAGCGGTGCTCGACCAGCCAGGCCGAGCAGACCGGACAGCCGAAGCGGTGGCCACAGACCCGGCAGAGCGTCAGCGGCGCATAGCCGCGCCGGTTGAGAAACAGCAGCGACTGTTCCTTTCTTTCCAGCGTCTGCCGTATATGGCCGAGCAGTACAGGCGACAGGAAGCCGCCGCGTGCAGGCGGCGCACGGCGCATGTCGATCGTCTTGAGATCGGGAAGTGCCGCCTCGGCAAAGCGCGCCGAAAGCACCGCCCTGCTGTAGCGGCCCTGGCTGGCATTGACCCGGCTTTCGACCGACGGTGTCGCCGAGGCGAGCACGACCGGAAACCCGCCGATATGGCCGCGCACCACGGCCATGTCGCGCGCGTTGTAAAAGACGCGATCCTCCTGCTTGTAGGCGGGGTCGTGCTCTTCGTCGACGACGATCAGCCCAAGCTCCCTGAACGGCAGGAACAGCGCCGAGCGCGCGCCTGCGACCACCCGCACGCCGCCTTCCGCCACCTGCCGCCAGACCTTTTCGCGCATTCTTGGCGGCAGGTCCGAGTGCCACTCAGCCGGCTTGGCGCCGAACCGCTCCTGAAAGCGCTCGAGGAAGGCGTGGGTCAGCGCGATTTCCGGCAGCAGGATCAACACTTGCGTGCCGCGATCGAGCGCGGCCGCAACCGCCTCGAAATAGACCTCCGTCTTGCCGGATCCGGTTACACCGTCAAGCAGAGTGACGCCGAATATGCCGGCCGCGACATTGGCGCGCAGCATCTCGGCGGCATCGCTCTGGTCGGGCATCAGTGCCGGCACGGCGTAGCCGGGATCGGGTGCTGCGACCACCGGCCGCGGCGGGATCATCACCGTCTCGAATACCCCCTGCGCCCTCAGCCCGTCCACCACCGTCGACGACACGCCTGCCGCATGCGCCAGGCCCGACCGCGTCCAGGCGAGCCCACCTTCGGCCGTTTCCAGCACGCGCGTCCTCGCCTCCGTCATCCGGTCGGGCTTGGCGAAGGTGCGCTGCAGCCCTTCGATCCACGGCTCCTGATCGAACGCCTCCGGCGCCCTGAGCAGCATGCGCGCCACCATGCCGGGCGGCGACAGCGTGTACTGCGCCACCCAATCGACAAAACGCCGCATCGCGCGGTCGATCGGCGGGCAGTCGAAAACCTGCTCGATCGGCCGCAATTTCTTCGCGTCGACCTTTTCGACGGCGCCGTCCCAGACGATGCCGGCGACCTGGCGGGGCCCAAGCGGAACGCGCACGATCGAGCCCGGCACCACGCGCATGCCAGCCGGCACAGCATAGGTGTAGGGGCGCTCAGCAGGCATTGGGACCAGCACCGGTGCGGCCGCGACAAAGGGCGAATCTTCGATCATGAGGCGTGACCTTGCCCCGACTTTGGTCTAGATCAAAGTCCGACCCCGAATGTGCATGACCTGCACATGAAAAATCTTCAGGAGACCGCCATGAAATTTTTTGTCGACACCGCCGATGTCAAGGAAATCCGTGAGCTGAACGATTTGGGGCTGCTCGACGGCGTAACCACCAATCCGTCGCTGATCCTGAAATCGGGCGGCAAGATCGCCGACGTCACCAGAGAGATCTGCGAGATCGTCAAGGGACCGGTCTCAGCCGAAGTCGTTGCCACCGAGTACAAGGATATGATGACGGAGGCCAAGATCCTGGCCAGGATCGCCGACAATGTCTGCATCAAGGTGCCGCTGACGCTCGACGGCCTGAGAGCCTGCAAGGACATCCGGTCGGACGGCCGCATGGTCAACGTCACGCTGTGCTTCTCGGCCACCCAGGCGCTGCTCGCCGCCAAGGCCGGCGCCTCCTTCATCTCGCCCTTCGTCGGCCGCATCGACGACAGCGGTTGGGACGGCATGGAACTGATTGCCGATATCCGCACCATCTACGACAATTATGATTTCCAGACCGAAATCCTGACCGCTTCTGTGCGCACGGTGAACCATGTCAAACAGGCGGCACTGATCGGCGCCGACGTCATCACCGCCCCGCCGGCGACGCTCAAGGCGCTGGTCAAGCACCCGCTGACCGACAAGGGCCTGGAGCAGTTTCTCGCCGACTGGGCAAAGACCGGCCAGAAGATCGGCTGAAGCGAAATATCCTACGTCGAACAAAAAAGGCCGAGCAATCGGCCTCTTGCTGACAGCGCAATCCGCCACAGACGGAGCGCTTCAATCCAGGATGGAGAGACCTAGCTTGCCGCCGGCTTGCCGTGCTTGATCAGATCTTGGGCGATCGACAGCCGCAGCACATCCGCCAGTTCGCGCGCCGCGCGGTTCTCGGCGTCGATCTGCGCCCGATACGACGCGAATTCCTGGCGCGGCCTATCGTATGAGGACGGGATAGAGCGCTTGCCCCTCGCTATGACCGTGCCGGTCTTGGCATCGCTCAGCACATAGTTGGCGGTCAGCGTCACTGTGCCGGCGGTCGGCTCGTCCTCGTCGGTCGTGACCTGCTCGATTGCCGCCGATTCGACGAGTTCGGAGACGCCGAGATCAAGCGAATAGACCGGCGAAGCAGGCTCGCCGGCGCCCTGGCCGAGCGCGAAGATCAGATTGTTGCGGACCTGCTGGGCGTAGCGGGTCTTGACCGGCTTGACCGAGATCGATGCCAGTTCGGCAGCAGCGCCGACCTGAGAGCCGGCGATCAGCGGCGCGCTTGAATAGAGCGGCCGCACCGTGCAGGCGGAAACCAGCGCCACCGAAGCGAGCAGCCCGTAGAGCATGATACGGCGCGGCGTCAGCTCCGCTTTTTTCGGATCAGGCAACAACATTGACGATCCTCTGCGGCACGATGATCACCTTGCGCGGTGCCTTACCTTCGAGCGCTTTCTGCACGAAGTCGAGAGCCAGAACCGCTTTTTCGACCGCACCTTGGTCCGCGTCGCGGGCAATTGTCAAATCGCCGCGCTTCTTGCCGTTGACCTGGACCGGCAGCACGATCTCGGCGTCGACGACAAGCGAGGGATCGTAGTCCGGCCAGGGCCGTTCGGCGACAAGGTCGGTGCCGCCGAGCGTCTGCCAGCACTCCTCGGCCAGATGCGGCATGACCGGCGCGATCAGGTGCACCAGGATCTCGACGGCTTCACGGCAGGCCGCTTGGAGCGCCGGACCGGCCTTGCCTTCGGCTGCCTCGTTGAGCGGTACGGTCAAGGCATTGGCGAGCTCATAGATACGGGCGATGGCACGGTTGAAGGCGAGCTTTTCAATATCCTCGCCGACAGACTTGAGGATCTTGTGCGCGGCCTTGGACACTGTTCCGGCCTCGCCGTCCTTCGCCGCCTCTGGCCGAACTCCGGCGAGCGAATCGGCAGCCGTCAACACCAGCCGCCAGATGCGCTGGATGAAGCGATGCGCGCCGGCCGCACCCTCGTCGGTCCATTCGACATCGCGTTCGGGCGGCGAGTCCGACAGCATGAACCAGCGCGCCGTATCGGCGCCGTAGCCGTCGGTGATCTCTTCCGGGCTAACGGTATTCTTCTTCGACTTCGACATTTTTTCGAGCGGACCGATCACCGCCTCTTCGCCAGTGGCGATTTCGAAGGCGCGGCGCTTGCCGTCGGCGTCCTCCAGCCTGACCTCGCTGGGCGCAAGCCAGCGGCCGTTCGAGGCGCCGCCAACCCGATACGTCTCGTGCACCACCATGCCTTGCGTGAACAGGCCCCTGAACGGCTCGGCGAGATCGACATGGCCGGTCTCGCGCATGGCGCGGGTGAAGAAGCGCGAATAGAGCAGGTGCAAAATGGCGTGCTCGATGCCGCCAATATACTGGTCGACCGGCAGCCATTCAGTCGCGGCCTTGGGATCGGTCGGATCGTTGGCCCAGGGCGCGGTGAAGCGCGCGAAATACCACGACGAATCGACGAACGTGTCCATCGTGTCGGTTTCGCGCCGCGCATCCTTGCCGCAACGCGGGCATTTGACGTGCCGCCATGTCGAATGACGGTCGAGCGGATTGCCCGGCCGGTCGAACTCGATATCGTCAGGCAGCCTGACCGGCAGGTCGGCTTTCGGCACCGGCACAACGCCGCAATCCTCGCAATGGATCATCGGGATCGGGCAGCCCCAATAGCGCTGGCGCGAAATGCCCCAGTCGCGCAGGCGGAAATTCACCTTGCGCTCGGCCATCGGCCGGTTGCCGATGGTCTTCTGTTCGAGCAGCTTCGCCACCTCGTCGAATGCCTGATCCGGCTTCATGCCGTCGAGGAAGCGCGAATTGATCATCACGCCGTCGCCGACATAGGCCTCGTCGATGATCTGGAAGCTTCCTTGATTCTCGCCTTCCGGCATCACCACTGGAATGACCGGCAGGCCGTATTTGTTGGCGAAGTCGAGGTCGCGCTGGTCACCGGACGGGCAGCCGAAAACGGCGCCGGTGCCGTAGTCCATCAGCACGAAATTGGCGACGTAGACGGGCAGCGTCCACTTCTCGTCGAACGGATGGACGACGCGGATGCCGGTATCGAAGCCCTTCTTCTCGGCCGTCTCCAGGGCCGCCACCGACGTGCCCATGTGGCGGACCTCGTCGATGAACTTTGCCAGCGCCGGATTGTCTTCGGCCGCCTTTTTGGCCAGCGGATGGTCGGCCGCAATCGCCATGAAGGAGGCGCCGAAGATGGTGTCGGGCCTTGTCGTATAGACTTCGAGCTCATGCTCGCCGGCGACTGGCTTGGCCAGCGGCCAGCGGATCAGCAGGCCTTCAGAACGGCCGATCCAGTTCGCCTGCATCAGCTTCACTTTTTCCGGCCAGTCGTCGAGCTGGTCGAGCGAATCCAGCAGATCCTGCGCATAGTCGGTGATCTTGAAGAACCATTGCGTCAGCTCGCGCTGTTCCACCAGCGCGCCCGAGCGCCAGCCGCGCCCGTCGATGACCTGCTCGTTGGCAAGCACCGTCATGTCCTCCGGATCCCAGTTGACCTTGGAGGATTTGCGCGTCACCAGGCCCTTCTCGACGAAATCGAGGAACAGCATCTGCTGGCGGTGGTAATAATCGACATCGCAGGTAGCGAACTCGCGTGCCCAATCGAGCGACAGGCCCATGACCTTGAGTTGCTCGCGCATGGCAGCGATGTTCTGATAGGTCCAGTCCTTGGGATGGACCTTGCTCTGCATTGCTGCGTTTTCGGCTGGCATGCCAAAGGCGTCCCAGCCCATCGGGTGCAGCACGTTGAAACCCTTGGCCCGCTTGTAGCGCGCCACCACGTCGCCCATCGTATAGTTGCGGGTATGGCCGATATGGATGCGCCCCGATGGATAGGGGAACATCTCCAGCACGTAGTATTTCGGGCGCGGGTCATCGTTGTCGGCTTCGAACAGCTTCTTGGCGTCCCAGGCGTTCTGCCATTTGAGCTCTGACGCGCGCGGATTGTATCGTTCGGTTGCCATCGGGTGTTTTTCACTTAAAAGCATGCGCGAGCCGCCGGACAATGCCCGGGCGGCTCAGGAAATGTCGTCGCGGTGTTCACCATGGATTACCGGACCCGTCAACTGCGGCGATCCGGCGAAAAGCCAAACACAGGCAGGATATAGGCATGGCGAGCGCCGTCGAACAGCTTTTCACCGTCAAGGCAAGGATCGCCACTGCCGAGCGCGAGGCCGGACGCGAGGCCGGGGCGGTGACGCTGGTTGCGGTCTCGAAAACCTTCGATGCCACCGATATCCGTCCGGTTATCGAGGCCGGCCAGCGCGTCTTCGGCGAGAACCGCGTCCAGGAGGCGCAAGCCAAGTGGCCGGCGCTGAAGGAAGCTTTCCCCGACATCGAGCTGCACCTGATCGGGCCGTTGCAATCGAACAAGGCAAAGGAAGCGGTGGCGCTGTTCGACGTCATCGAAACCGTCGACCGTGAAAAGATCGCCGCCGAACTCGGCAAGGAAATCGCCAGGCAGGGCAGGACGCCAAGGCTCTACGTCCAGGTCAACACCGGCTCGGAGCCGCAAAAGGCCGGCATCGAGCCGCGCGAGGCCGTCGCCTTCGTGGCCCGCTGCCGCTCGGTTCACGCCCTCGCCATCGAAGGGCTGATGTGCATTCCGCCGGCGGACGAGAACCCCGGTCCGCATTTCGCGCTGCTAGAAAAGCTTGGGCTTGAGGCCGGCGTTGACAAGCTCTCTATGGGCATGTCCGGCGACTACGAAACGGCGATCGCCTTCGGCGCGACAAGTGTCAGGGTTGGATCGGCGATTTTCGGCGCCAGATGAGGCGCAGCCGGCCTTAGGCCACAGGCTGACGCTGACTATGCCAGCAATAGAAACGGAACGTTTCGTTCCTATATGGTTCGAGTTATCCCAAAGCCTCTGGAGCCACCATGCGTTACAATCAACTTGGAAATACGGGGATGTTCGTCTCCGAACTTTGCCTCGGTACGATGACATTCGGCGCCGCCGGCGAGAATGCCCAATGGGGCCTGATCGCCAGCCTCGACCAGGATGGCGTCGACGAGATCGTCGCCCGCTCGCTCGCCGCCGGCGTCAATTTCTTCGACACGGCGGATGTCTATTCCTTCGGCGCCTCGGAACGGCTTCTCGGCCAGTCGCTGAGAAATCTCGGCGTTAATCGGCAGGACGTGATCATCGCCACCAAGGTTCACGGCGCCATGGGCGGCGGCCCGAACCAGCGCGGTTCTTCGCGCGGCCATATCATGGATTCGGTCGAAGGTAGCCTCGAACGGCTGCAGCTGGACCATATCGATCTCTATCAGCTGCACGGCACCGACACGGTCACGCCGATAGACGAAACGCTGCGGGCGCTCGACGACCTGGTTGCCGCTGGCAAGGTCCGCTATGTCGGCGTCTCGAACTGGCAGGCCTGGCGCATCGCCAAGGCGTTGGGTATTGCCGAGCGCAAGGGCTTTGCCCGTTTCGAAACCGTCCAATCGTATTACTCGATCGCTGGCCGCGATCTCGAGCGCGAGATCGTGCCGCTGCTCAACGAGGAGAAGCTCGGGCTGATGGTCTGGTCACCGATGGCGGGCGGCCTGCTCTCGGGCAAGTACGGACCCGGTGCCCCCGGCAATGGCGAAGGTCGCCGCGCCAGCTTCAATTTCCCGCCGGTCAATGAGGACCGTGCCTGGGCAGCGGTCGCCGTCATGCGCGAGATCGCCGCCCAGCACGGCGTCAGCGTCGCCACGGTGGCGCTCGGCTTTGTCCTGGCCAAACCGTTCGTGATGAGCGTCATCATCGGCGCCAGCCGCATGGACCAGTTGGAACAGAACCTTGCGGCGACCGAGTTGAAGCTCGATGCCGACGATCTTGCTCGTCTCGACGAAGTCAGCGCGCTCCCGCCCGAATATCCGGGCTGGATGCTCGAACGCCAGGCGGCGGGCCGCAGGCCGGCGCCGTTCACGCCAAAGAAGTAGTTCCTTGTCGACGTGACATTTCGGCAGCCAAATTCGGGAGCCAAGTGGCTCCCGAATGCCTTCCGCTTCAGCCCAGCCGCGCGGTTTCGGCCAGGAAATCTAAAATGGCCCGTACCCGCGCCGGCAAATGCTTGCCTTGGCCGACATAAACCGCATGGGTCAGTTCCTCGTCGCCGGGGTTGAACTCTTCCAGCAGCGGCAGCAGCCGGCCGGCGGCAATGTCGGCCTCCACGTGCCAGCGTGCCAGCCGGGCGATGCCCGCCCCTGAGAGCGCCATCAACCGCATCGCCTCGCCGTCGCTGACCAGCGTGTTTCCAACGATCGATATGGTGATCGGCTTGCCGGCCGCGTCGACAAAAGGCCAGCCCTCGACGTGGCGCACGAAACAGAAGCCCATCCGGTTGTGACGATCGAGATCGGCGGGCGTCTTGGGTGTGCCACGCGCTTCGAGATACGATGGCGCGGCAACGACGACCACCCGGCTCTGCCCGAGCTTGCGCGCCACTAGCCGTGATTCGCCGAGCGGGCCGGCACGTATGGCGACGTCGGCGCGCTCCTCCATCAGGTCGATAACACTGTCGGTCAACACCAGATCGACCGAGATTTCGGGGTATCGTTCTAGAAAACGCGGCAAAAGCGGGATCAGCCGGTGCTGCCCGAAAGGCACGTAGCTATTGATCCGCAGCCGGCCACGCGGCGCGGCACCCGCCGCTGCCTCGCGCTCGGCTACCGCCATGTCGGCCAGGATGCGCACGCCGCTGTCGAAGAAGGCCGCCCCTTCCGGGGTCAGTCGCAGCTTGCGCGTCGAGCGGATGACCAGCCGGGCGCCAAGACGCCCCTCCAGCCGCGCGATCAGCTTGCTAACCGCCGACGGGCTCATGCGCAGCGCACGTGCAGCGGCCGAAAAGCTGCCGGCCTCGACGACGCGGACGAACACTTCGATCTCGCCGGAGCGGTTGATGTCGGGCCTGGCCATTGGTGAATCTATTTCACAGGCAATGTGCCCTAGGCAAGGCTGGTTCACAGTTCGGTGCATCACGATCTTTCGGGCCGGGCGTGAGAGGACACGGCGCCCGTCGTCGAAACTGGCCGTCATCGAAGTGGGAACCGCCATGCCTCTTGCTCTCTACGCTCTTGCCGCCGGCGCCTTCGGTATTGGCGTCACCGAATTCGTCATCATGGGCCTGCTGCTCGACGTCAGCACCGATCTCGGCGTCTCGATCTCAGCTGCCGGTCAACTGATTTCCGGCTATGCGCTGGGCGTCGTCATCGGCGCGCCGCTGCTGACGATCGCCACCGGCCGGTGGCCGCGCAAGACCGTGCTTCTGGCGCTGATGGCAATCTTCACGCTAGGCAACCTCGCGTGCGCGCTGGCCCCAGACTACTGGACGCTGATGGGTGCGCGCGTGCTCACCGCCTTCGCCCACGGCACCTTCTTCGGCGTCGGCTCGGTCGTGGCGACCGGGCTGGTGGCGCCCAACAAGAAGGCATCGGCGATCGCCCTGATGTTCACCGGCCTGACCATCGCCAACATCCTCGGCGTCCCCTTCGGAACATGGCTCGGCCAGGCCTTCGGCTGGCGCGCGACCTTCTGGGCGGTGACCCTGGTCGGCATGGTCGCTTTCGCCATCATCCTGCTGCTGGTGCCGCGCAGCCAGACAGCGCCTGAGCAAAGCAATTTGCGCGCCGATCTCGCCGTGCTCGGCCGCACGCCCGTCCTGCTTGGCTTTGCCACCACCGTGCTCGGCTATGCCGGCGTCTTCGCCGTCTTCACCTACATCGCCCCGTTGCTGACCGAGATCACCGGTTTTGAGGAAGCAGCGGTGTCGCCGATCCTGCTGGTCTTCGGCGGCGGCCTCATCGCCGGCAACCTCGCTGGCGGCAAGTTCGCCGACCGCTGGCTGGTGCCTTCCGTTCTCGGCAGTCTCGTCGTGCTGGCGCTGGTGCTCGGCACCATGACCTTCGCCCTGCACAGCCAGGTTATGGCCGTCATCTATGTCGGCCTGCTCGGCGCCGCCGCCTTCGCCACCGTGGCGCCGCTGCAGATGTGGGTACTGGAAAAGGCACAAGGCGCCGGCCAGAGCCTCGCCTCGTCCTTCAACATCGCCGCCTTCAATCTCGGCAATGCGGCCGGCGCCTGGCTCGGCGGCGTGGTCATCGCCCATGGCCCCGGCCTCGGCGCCGTCACCTGGGTCGCGGCCCTGCTGCCGCTCTCGGCGCTTTCCGTGGCAGCGCTGGCGCTACGCCTCGATCGCCCAACGCTCGGTGAACCGGCACCCGCCCGCTCGTAGCAACTCGAAGAACCCTTGTACACCATAGGAGAAACAGATGGATTATCGAAATCTTGGCGCATCGGGCCTGAAAGTCCCGGCGCTCTCGTTCGGCGCTGGAACCTTCGGCGGGTCAGGGCCGCTGTTCGGCGCCTGGGGCAACAGCGATGCGACGGAAGCCCGGCGGCTGGTCGACATCTGCCTGGAGGCGGGTGTCAACCTGTTCGACACCGCCGACGTCTATTCGAATGGCGCTTCCGAACAGGTGCTCGGCGAAGCGATGAAGGGCCGCCGCGATGCCGTACTGATCTCGACAAAGACCTCGCTGCCGATGGGCGACGGTCCCAACGACGCCGGCTCGTCCCGCTCGCGCCTCATCAAGGCCGTCGAGGACGCACTGAGGCGTCTTGGCACCGACTACATCGACCTGCTGCAGCTGCACGCGTTCGACGCCGCAACACCGATCGAGGAGGTGCTATCGACGCTGGATAGGCTCGTGCGCGCCGGAAAGCTGCGTTATGTCGGCGTTTCCAATTTTTCCGGCTGGCAAGTGATGAAGTCGCTCGGCCTGGCGGACAGATACGGCTATCCCCGATACGTCGCCCACCAGGTCTATTACTCGCTGGTCGGGCGCGATTATGAATGGGAGTTGATGCCGCTCGGCCTCGACCAGGGCGTCGGTGCGCTGGTGTGGAGCCCGCTCGGCTGGGGCCGCCTGACCGGCAAGATCCGCCGTGGCCAGAAGCTGCCCGAGAAAAGCCGGCTGCACGACACGGCAAGCTTCGGACCGCCCGTCGACGACGAGCATCTCCATCGGGTCGTCGACGCGCTTGATGTTGTCGCCGAGGAAACCGGGAAGACCATACCGCAGATCGCCATCAATTGGCTGCTGCAGCGGCCGACTGTCGCCTCCGTCATCATCGGCGCGCGCAACGAGGAGCAGTTGCGCCAGAATCTCGGCGCCGTCGGATGGTCACTGACCCCGGATCAGATGAAAATCTTGGACACGGCAAGCGAGGTCACCGCACCCTACCCGTATTTTCCCTATCGCCGGCAGGAGGGTTTTGCCCGGCTGAACCCGCCCGCCGTCTGACGCTCCAAAAGCTGGGCGGCGGCTCCCAGGCTGCCGCCCGCGTGCTTTAATGCAGCACGAACTCGCCGTCGACCTTGCGCCATTCGTTCGGCGCGATCAGCTTCTGGTGCGTGTAGCTGACTGAATGCAGCGGGCCTTCGAGCTTGGCCTGCCAGAACTCGATGAAGCGGATAAGCACCGGAAATTTCGGGGCGATGTCGTAATCCTGCCAGATGAAGCTCTGCAGCAGATGCGGATGATCGGGAAAGTGATAAAGAATCTTGGCCGTGGTCAAGCCATAGCCCTTGAGCATCAGGTCCATTTCGGAATGGTCGCGCATTGCGGTCCCCTGGTTGATTCTCTTTCCTCCCAGCCTGAAATTGTGCACCCCATTTGCTTAATCGTCTATTGATATTTCTGCGGTCGAGCCAGATTTCTGCCGCAAAAACATGCGGTTAGCAGCCGTCTCGCTAGAGTGCTGACACCACCCGGGAAGGGACCTGCGGCATCCCGCCGCGCAAATCCAACGTCTAATGTTGCCGTCATCGCCGAACTGTTAATAATGCGCGCGAATTCGCGGCCGCAACGCTGCGATCCTGCCGGCAGTCAAGCCGGCGGTTTGGTTTCGGGAGGAAGGCGAAGAAATGTCCGATGTTCATGTCCATCGCGTCCAGCCGGCGTGGAAGAAGAACGCGCTGATCGACAATGACACCTACCTGAAATGGTACGCCGACAGCGTCAAGAGCCCGGACAAGTTCTGGGGCAAGCACGGCAGGCGCATCGACTGGTTCAAGCCGTACAGCAAGGTCAAGAACACGTCCTTCGACGGCAAGGTCTCAATCAAATGGTTCGAGGATGGCCAGACCAACGTTTCCTGGAACTGCATCGACCGGCATCTGAAGAAGCGCGGCGAACAGACCGCCATCATCTGGGAAGGCGACAATCCCTACGACGACAGGAAGATCACCTATAACGAGCTTTACGGACATGTCTGCCGCCTCGCCAATGTGATGAAGAAGCACGGCGTCAAGAAGGGCGACCGCGTCACCATCTACATGCCGATGATCCCGGAGGCCGCCTATGCGATGCTCGCCTGCACGCGCATCGGCGCCATTCATTCGGTGGTCTTCGGCGGCTTTTCGCCGGACGCGCTGGCCGGACGCATCGACGACTGCAAGTCGACCTTCCTCATCACCGCCGACGAAGGCCTGCGCGGCGGCAAGCCGATCCCGCTGAAGGAGAACACCGACAAGGCGATCGAGATCGCCGCCAAGGCCGGAACGAAAGTCGAAAAGGTCTTGGTAATACGCCGCACCGGCGGCAAGACCGGCTGGGCCGCCGGGCGCGACGTCTGGTACCATGACGAGGTCGCGACGGTTAAGGCCGAATGCAAGCCCGAGAAGATGAACGCCGAGGATCCGCTGTTCATCCTCTACACGTCGGGCTCGACCGGCAAGCCGAAAGGCGTGCTGCACACCACCGCCGGCTATCTCGTCTATGTCTCGATGACCCACCAATATGTCTTCGACTATCACGACGGGGACGTCTACTGGTGCACCGCCGATGTCGGCTGGGTCACCGGCCACAGCTACATCGTCTACGGGCCGCTCGCCAACGGCGCCACCACGCTGATGTTCGAAGGCGTGCCGAACTACCCGTCGCAGTCGCGTTTCTGGGACGTGATCGACAAGCACAAGGTCAACATCTTCTACACCGCGCCGACGGCGCTGCGCGCGCTGATGGGCGCCGGCGACGCCCATGTCACCAAGACGTCGCGCAAGTCGCTGCGCGTGCTCGGCACCGTCGGCGAGCCAATCAATCCAGAAGCCTGGGAATGGTATTTCAACGTTGTCGGCAACGGCAAGGTGCCGATCGTCGATACCTGGTGGCAGACCGAGACCGGCGGCATCATGATCACGCCGGTTCCGGGCGCCACCCACCTCAAGGCGGGCTCGGCGACGCGGCCCTTCTTTGGCGTCAACCCGCAGCTGGTTGATGGTGACGGCAAGGTGCTGGAGGGTGAAGCCAGCGGCAATCTTTGTATTGCCGACTCATGGCCGGGCCAGATGCGCACCGTCTATGGCGATCACGACCGCTTCGTGCAGACCTATTTCTCGACCTACAAGGGCAGGTACTTCACCGGCGACGGCTGCCGCCGCGATGCTGACGGCTACTACTGGATCACCGGCCGCGTCGACGACGTCATCAACGTCTCCGGCCACCGCATGGGCACCGCCGAGGTCGAATCGGCGCTGGTTTCGCATGAGAAGGTCTCGGAAGCGGCCGTCGTCGGCTACCCGCACGATATCAAGGGCCAGGGCATCTACTGCTATGTCACGCTGATGGCCGGCGAGACGCCAAGCGAGGAATTGCGCCAGGAGCTCGTCGCCCATGTCCGCAAGGAGATCGGCGCCATCGCTTCGCCCGACAAGATCCAGTTCGCGCCCGGCCTGCCGAAGACCCGTTCCGGCAAGATCATGCGGCGCATTCTGCGCAAGATCGCCGAGGACGATTTTGCCGCGCTCGGCGACACCTCGACGCTGGCCGATCCGGCGGTCGTCGACGACCTGATCGCCAATCGGCAGAACAAGAAGAGCTGATGCAAGCCATATTGGGTGCCGTCACCGAGCTTTGGCGCTATCCCGCGAGCTCGCTCGCCGGCGAGCGCCAGCAGGCGATCTCGGTCGCCCGGCATACCGTTGAAGGCGACCGCCTGTTTGGTCTTATCGACACGTCGAACAATGAAATCGCACGGCCGGACCGCGAAGTGAAATGGCACAAGGTGCCCCGCATCCGAACCCGGCTGTCGCCGGCCGGCGCACTGGAGGTTGCGGTCCCGGATGGCGACTGGCTAGCCGCACCGGGCGCTGATAGCGACCGCGCCATTTCCGCCTATCTCGGCTTTGCGGCCTCCATCCGGCCGTTCCGCCGCGAGAATACTACACCGGGATACGCCGGTCCCCTGCTGACGGAACGCTATGTCAAAGCCCCCATTCATCTGCTGACCACCGCTTCGCTGGCGCAGTTGAAGTTGCTGCATCCAGACGGCACCGCCGACCCGCGCCGCTTCCGCCCCAACATCGTCGTCGACATGCCGAAGATCGAGGGGTCATTCCCCGAAACCGAATGGATCGGGCGCAAGCTGGCGATCGGCGACCTGCTCCTGACCATCTCCGAGCCGTGCCGCCGCTGCGGCTTCACCATCATTGGCCAGGACGGGTTCGACCACGACCCGGCAATCCTGCGCAGCCTGGTTCGCCACAACGCCCATAATTTCGGCGTCTACTGCACTGTCGATCGACCGGCCCGCGTCGAGATCGGCGCCACGATGCGTCTGTAGCTATTAGTATAAATCCGCCCGCGTCGGCGGCAGGCCGCTTGGGCCGCGCGCGCGCCTGGTGGCGACGGTCTGGAAAATCTGCGCCGAGGCGCGTTCGAAGGTAATCGAGCAGCCGGTGAGATAAAGCAGCCAGAGCCGCGCCTTGGATTCGCCGACCTCGGCGATGGCCTCGTCAAAGCGTGCGTGGAGGCGCTCGGCCCATAGCCGGCAGGTGCGCGCATAGTGCTCGCGCAAGTTTTCGACGTCATAGATGAGGAAGCCGTGCGCCTCGAGATTGCCGAGCGTCATGCCGATCGTATCGAGTTCGCCGCCCGGAAAAATGTATTTGATCAGCGCTTTGAATTCCGGCCCTTTGCGCAGCGTCTTCTTCATGCTGCCCTTGTCGCGGCGGGTGATGGCATGGTGCAGATAGATGCCGCCGGGTTTGAGCAGGCGATGGATGGTCGAAAAATAGGCGGCATGGTTGGCAAGCCCCAGATGTTCGAACATGCCGATCGACGAGATCTTGTCGAAGGAACCGGACAGCTCGGCATAGGACTTTATCTCGATGGTGATGCGATCCTCCAGCCCCTCAGCGCGGATGCGTTCGCGGGCGAACTCGGTCTGTGCCTCCGATAGCGAAACGCCGTGGCCGACGACGCCATAATTCTTCACGGCATGGATGAGCATCGCTCCCCAGCCGCAGCCGATGTCGAGCAATCTGTCGCCGGGCTTCAGCCGAAGCTTGCGGCAGATATGGTCGAGCTTGTCTCTCTGCGCCTGATCGATATCGTTGGCGAAGTCCTTGAAGTAGCCGCAGCTATAGACCATGCGCTCGTCGAGGAAGAGCCGGTAGAATGCGTTGGAAATGTCGTAGTGATGCTGGATCGCCTCCTTGCTCGAACCGCTGACGTAAGGATTGCGGCCGGAAAGATCGGTTCGCGCCGTCATCTGTTTTCGCGAAAACAGCACCGCCGGCAGGTCGCGCAGGATCGCCAGCTTCGGCAGTGTCTTGAGCTTCGTCCTGAGCTTGCCGTGCGTGGGCAAGGCATAGAAATCGAACAGCGATCCGTCTGCGACGTCGACCGCCTTGGCAATCCACATCTCGATCAGCGTCGATAAAGAGGGCCGACGTACGATCTGCCAGACGATGTCCTGGTCGTTGATGGTGAGCACCGGGCCGGCAGCCGGGCCGATCCGCTCGCCCGTCCACAGCCTCACCGCAAAACCCGGCTTCATCGTTTCGATGACCGTCCGAACAATCCGGGCCGCTCTCTCGGCTGCCTCCATCCCCGTCCTCCCTTACCCGGCAAAATAGTGGCCCGGAACAATAGCGGCCCGATCTTGCCTGCCAGATCGGCCGGCCGCAAGCCGCCTGGGTGCGCAAGCACGCTTGTTCAGGATTTTTGGATGCCGCGCCTTGCCATTTCCCGGGTGACACCCCATCATGGGGGAGTGTTCAACAAATCGAAAGGAGGTGATCCGATGTCGAGTGATTTCGTTTTCCAGAACGTGGCCTCAGCGGATTGCACTTTCGGGAAGCAGTCTTCCCGTTAAGGCGCGAGATGCGCGGCTGGCGACCAGTGTCGCCGCCAGGAGCCGCGCCATGGACGGAAACACGGAAGGCCGCCGACTTCGCAAGAAGCGGCGGCCTTTTCCTTTGGGCTGTTGTCCCCTATCTGGTTACGGTCAACATCTCGACGTTGCGCGCTATATCCTGGAAAGCCTGGTTGAGTTCGGTTCCATTGGCCGCCTGATAAAAGTGCTTGATCTTGGCGGTGTCCGGGCTGGCGCAATCCTGGAGCGTCGCCTTGGCATTCGTTTCGTTTAGGTCAAACCCAATGGTGAAGACCTCAATGCCCTTGTTGCGCATGGCAGCGCAGAGTGTCTTGGCGGCCGTGCGGGTCGGCTCCTTGCCGGCGTCATTGTAAACGTCGCTCACCGTGCTCGCATCGAAGTAGGATAGGTTGAATTCGCCGTCGGTCATCAGGATCGCGATTTTGGCGACCTTTTTTGGATCCATCTTGGCCGGCCGTTGCGAAGTCCTCATGATGCTCCCCCAGTTCTCCGACAGCATGTACCAGGTCCACTGCACGCCGATATGGCCGGCGGTGCCGCCGGATGCGACGAAATTCTTGATGACCGTCTTGAGCGCCGTCGCATCCGCCGTCAGCGGCATCAGCGTGGCGGCCGGGCAGGCGGCGGTGCCGGTTTGCCAAGCGAAGGACGACAGCAGGTAGTCGCGGTTGACCATGCTGGCGTCGGGGCCCGCGTCCGAATATTGAT
Source organism: Mesorhizobium sp. M0563 (assembly GCF_040321065.1). Lineage (NCBI taxonomy): Bacteria > Pseudomonadati > Pseudomonadota > Alphaproteobacteria > Hyphomicrobiales > Phyllobacteriaceae > Mesorhizobium > Mesorhizobium sp. M0563. Next base: position 9,245 of record NZ_JAMYQV010000021.1, on the reverse strand, counting down.
AGATCCCCTTGCGTTCGGTGGCGCAATTGTCCGGACGGATGAAGCCCGAGATATATTGGACGGCGTCATTGGCCGGCGCCTGTTTGCGTTGGCTGGTGCTGGTTTCCACATAGACGCTGCTGGGCGCAAGTGTACCCGCATTCACCGAATTTGCGTAAGGCACGATGGCAACCCGCACTCGTGGCTTGGAGGGGTCCTGACCGCCCAGGAAACTGTCGACGGCATTCGCCGCAGCCGTCCGCAGATCGATGATTTTCTGGCCGGCCATCGACCCGGTCACATCGAGCATCATTGCGACTTCGATCTGCTTGTCCGAATAGAGCGCCATCGTCGATGCGGGAACGCTTTGCATGCCACTCGTGCCGAAAAGCGGGAAATAGTAGCTGACATTGACATGGACATCCGCCTGGACCGTGTTTGCAGTCCGGTCGACGGTCAGCTTGTCGAGAACGATCTGGTTGTCCTGCAGGATACCCGCCGTGCTGTTGGCATCGAGAAAGGCCTGCACTGATTTGCTGGCGTCGGCCTCGCTGATGACGCCGGTTGTCAGGTCCCGCGCCGTCGAGGTGACCGCAGCGTCGACGACGCCCTGCAGGCTCGATTTCACATTGTAGAGTTGGGACACGTTGACGGCAAAGCCGACACTCAGCGCCAGCACCGAGCCGATTATACCAAACAGCACCGCGAAATTTCCGCTGCGATCCCCGGCAAAGCCGCCGATCGCCTGAACAAGACCCCCGAAACGCTGCATTCCTTCCGCCTCCATTCGCCACAGCCTGCAGCTGTCCGAAGGCGCATTGCAGGAATCCGGCCGGATCGCGCCGCCAGGCGCGGGAAAGCGAGCGGCTCCCGCTCAGGCCATTGTTTCCAAACGGTTTCGAGCGACGGCAAGGTAAACAGCCGGTAAATAAAAGCCGCGTCAGCGCGGCATTGTTGACAAAGCGCTTACCACGATCAGGCTCGCAATTCAGGACGGCTGGACTGCGTCCCAATCCGGTACAGACGAGATGTATCGAACCGGATCAGCACGACGCGGTGGCGGGAGATGGAAATCTTGACTGTGAAAGGACTATGCCAGCATCCGTGCGCTGATGGTCTTGTCGACGCCGCGATAAGGCGGCTTGAAGAGATTGCCTTCCTGCTCGTGCGTCCAGACCTTGAATCGGCTGAGCCGATGCGGGCCGAAACTGTGCAGCAGCGGCACGTCGGTGGCATCGCGGCCGCGCGCTATGACGACGCGGCCGATCCTCGGCACATTGTGGCGAGGATCGAACGTGTACCATCTGCCGTCGAGGAACACTTCCACCCACGCCGAGAAATCCATCGGCGCCGGATCGGCGGGTACGCCGATATCGCCAAGATAGCCGTTCACGTAACGGGCCGGGATATTCATGCAGCGGCAGAGCGTGATCGCCAGATGGGCAAAGTCGCGGCAGACGCCGACGCGCTCCTCATGCGCCTGCGCCGCCGTGCGGGTCGGGCGCGCATAGCCGTAGCCAAAGGACAGGCGGTTGTGGACATAGTCGACGATCGCCTGCACCCGCGCCCAACCCGGCGGAAGCTGGCCGAAAAGTTGCCAGGCGAGATCGCTGAGATGATCGGTCTCGCAGTAACGGCTGCCAAGCAGATAGCCGAGCACCTCGTCCGGCAATTCCGCGACCGGGACTTCCCCGGCCAGCGTGTTGACCTCGTCCGTCTCGCCACCGTCCTCGATCACCGCGTCATAGAGGATGCGAAAGCTTCCTGCCGGCGCCGTGAAGCGGCGGCAGCTATTGCCGAAAAGATCGTGGTAGACCCTGGTCGGCACGGATGGCGACGTCAGTACGCGCGTCTGCCGCTTGATGTCGGCCTGACGATCCCCGTGGATGTCGAGCAATGAAACGACCGGCGTTGGTGCAACGCATTCAATGCCAATTTCATAGCCGAGCCGAATCAGCATCGCCCTCCCCTGCGATCGTCATGGAAGATAGTGCTGGTCAACGCAGGAGAGTGCGCGCGGTTCCTTGCGAACGTCGAAAACGAGGTCTCGCGGCTTCCCATACGGACGCGGCAACGTTACGGTCGATCGATATGCTCCCTTCGAAATAATCCTTCCAAGATGACCCCGGGAAAACCGATGTTTGCAGGCAGAAAATTCGCGGCCTTCCTGTTCGATATGGACGGCACGATTCTCAATTCGATTGCCGCGGCGGAAAGGGTCTGGGCAGCCTGGGCGCACCGGCAAGGTCTTGACGTCGCTGCATTCCTGCCGACCATCCACGGCGTGCGGGCGATCGAGACCATCGGCCGGCTGGCGCTCCCAGGGATCGATCCTGCCCGCGAAGCCGATGCGCTTTTGCAGGCCGAAGCAGCCGACGTCGAAGGCATCCACCCGATTACCGGCGCCGCGGCATTCCTGGCGTCGCTGCCGCCCGGGAGCTGGGCGATCGCCACTTCGGCGCCCCGTGAACTCGCTCTGCTGCGCCTGCAGGCCGCCGGCATTCCGGCTCCCGCCGTGATCGTTGCGGCAGAGGATGTCTCCCGCGGCAAGCCGGCGCCCGACTGCTTCCGGCTGGCGGCCGAACGGCTCGGCGTCGACGTGCGCGATTGCCTCGTCTTCGAAGACGCACCGGCAGGCATAGCAGCAGCCGAGGCCGCGGGCGCCGCGGTCGTCGTGATCAGCGCCACGCACCGGCATCCGTTGGAGACGCCGCATGCCGCCATCGCCGGCTATGACGCGATCGGCGTCGCCGTCGATGCCAGCGGCTGGATTGCCATCGAAGCGGAGCGGGCCGCCCAGCCTGCTTAGCTGGTACCCTGCTTAGCCAGCACCCTGCCTGGGCTAAAAGTCGCTGGTCAGGCCCTTGACCTCCCAGTCACCGTAGCGGCCGGGTTCCTTGCCGCCGCGCCCACCGATCTCCCTCGGCAGCGTGGCTTCCTTCTCGCGATATTGCTCCCGCCGGGCCTCGGCCTCGGCCAAGGCGCGCCGGGCTGCCGGCGTCAGTGGCTTGTGCGGCGAGCCGTTAGCATGCGTTTGGCTGGTTTTGTCGATCATGCGATCTTCCGCTAGATTGAAACAGGCCCCGATTGAAACGGGAACCGCTGTTTCCCATCATATAGCGATGGGCCCACAAGGATCGACCCCTTTGTTGGGCCAGAACGGAGCAGACGATGAACACCCTTCGCACCGCCATGCTTTTGGCCGCAATGACGGCCCTGTTCATGGGTGTCGGCTATCTGGTCGGCGGATCCGGCGGCATGATGATCGCCTTGCTGATCGCCGCCGGCACCAATTTGTTCAGCTATTGGAACGCCGACAAGATGGTGCTGTCGATGCACCGTGCGATCGAGGTCAACGAAAGCAACGCGCCCGAATATTACGCCATCGTGAAGGGTCTCGCGCAACGCGCCGGCCTGCCGATGCCGAGAACCTATCTCATCGACAATCCTCAGCCCAATGCCTTCGCCACCGGCCGCAATCCGCAAAATGCCGCTGTCGCCGCCAGCACCGGCCTGCTCGAGCAGCTCTCACATGAAGAAGTCGCGGCGGTGATGGCGCATGAGCTTGCCCATGTGCAGCACCGCGACACGCTGACCATGACGATCGTCGCGACCTTTGCCGGCGCAATTTCGATGCTCGGCAATTTCGCTTTCTTCTTCGGCGGCAACCGCGACAACAACAATTCCTTCGGCATCGTCGGGGTGCTGGTGGCGATGATCGTCGCGCCCCTGGCCGCCATGATCGTGCAGATGGCGGTGAGCCGCACCCGCGAATACGAGGCCGACCGGCGCGGGGCCGAAATCTGTGGACACCCGCTGTGGCTCGCCTCGGCACTTGACAAGATCGCGCGGGGCGCCGAACGCATCCGCAACCCGGATGCCGAGCGCAATCCGGCAACCGCCCATCTCTTCATCATCAATCCTCTTTCCGGCGAGCGCATGGACAGTTTGTTTTCCACTCACCCGAGCACAGAAAACCGCATCGCCGCATTGCAGAGGATCGCGAGCGAGATGGCCGGCGCACCCGAAGCGGCCGCGACGCCAAAGCCGGCGCCGAAAGAGACCGGGCAGCAGCCGTCAGGTCCGTGGGACAGGACCGCCCGGCCCGAGGGGCCGGTTGAGCCGGCCAAGCCGAGACCCAATCCCTGGGGACGCAATCCGACCGGACCCAAAGGTCCGTGGTCGTGAGCGCAGCACAACGCCGGCACGCAATTCCAGGTGATCGCGAGCACAATTCGGGCAGCGAGGCCGTAGCCGGTCTCGCCGCGCGCAAGGCAGCCGCGCGCCTGCTTGCCGCAGTCATCGACGCGAGAACGCCACTCGACGGGCTGACCGACCATCAGAACGGCCATCCGCAATACAAGGCGCTCGACTTGCGCGACCGCGCCCTGGTGCGCGCCATTCTGGTCACCGCCCTGCGCTACCGCATGACCATATCAGGCCTTTTGGCCCGCCGCCTGGAAAAGCCGCTGCCGCCCAACGCTACGGCGCTTTCGCACATCCTGCACGTGGCGGCGGCACAGATCCTGTTCCTCGATGTTCCCGACAGCGCCGCCGTCGACCTCGCCGTCACCCACGCCAAGTCCGATCCGCGCACGGCGCGCTTTTCCGGCCTCGTCAACGGCGTGCTGCGTACGCTGGCGCGGTCCAAGCAGGACGAGCTCGCGGCAGCACTTGCCGCCACCGACGAGGCGCCGAAATGGTTTTCCGACCGTTTGAAAACGATCTACGGCCCCGACAAGGCCAGCCAGATACTGCTCGCCCATCGCCATGAGGCGCCGGTCGACTTCTCGGTCAAGTCGGACCCGGCGCTGTGGGCCGAACGGCTCGGCGGCTTCGTCTTGTCGACCGGCACGGTGCGGGTCGAAAAGCTCAGCGCTTCCGTGACCGAACTGCCCGGCTTTGGGGAAGGCGCCTGGTGGGTTCAGGATGCAGCGGCCAGCCTGCCGGCCCGGCTGTTCCGCGACATCAATGGTTTGCGAATCGCCGATCTCTGTGCCGCCCCTGGCGGCAAGACCGCCCAGCTGATCCTCGCTGGCGCCCACGTCACCGCGCTCGACATGTCCAGAACGCGGCTGACACGGCTGACGCAGAACCTTGAACGGCTCGGCTTGGCTGCGGAGATCGTCGAGGCCGATCTGCTCAAATACGAGCCGAAGGACCGCTTCGACGCCGTCCTCCTCGACGCACCTTGCTCTTCGACCGGCACGGTGCGGCGGCATCCCGACGTTCCCTGGACGAAGACGGCGGCCGACGTCGAAAAATTGGCCGACCTGCAACGCCGGCTGCTTGCCCGCGCCGTCACCTTGGTCAAGCCTGGCGGTCGCATCGTCTTTTCCAACTGTTCGCTCGATCCGCTGGAAGGCGAAGAGCTCTATCGCGACTTTCTCGCCGGCAATGCGGAGATCATCGACGACCCGCTTCGGCCAGGCGAGATTGCCGGCATCGACCCATTCCTGACGCCGCAAGGCACGTTGCGCACCACGCCGGCCGATCTGGAGCTTGGCTCACCGGCGCGTTCCGGGCTGGACGGTTTCTTTGCCGCCCGCATGCGCAGAGCCGGCTAAGGGCCGATCTTGAAGCGCCATCCGACTTCTTGGGGCGAGGAGGCATGGAAAACAGGCTGAACGGCCCCACTGCCGCGGAATTCGCCTTCGCACAAGTTCTTGAATCATATAAACTTGTGCTTGGGTGAGGACGATCAGGAGGGGTTTTGGCAATCGCTGCCGGTAACACGACGCGTCTGTGGACGCTTGTCGCGAGGGAGTTCTGGCGCAAGACGCGCCGGCGCTTGCGTGCCGGGCCACTCTATCGCTGGCGCTACTCCGGCCGCACGCCGGAGCGCGTCCTGATTGCCCCGCCGGACCTGCGACTCGCCGATCCTCAGATCGCACTCGAGATCTATTACGGCCGCTATCCGCTTTCGGGGCATCTGGTCGAGACCGGCGGCAAATCGCCCTTCCAGATCGACGTGCCCAACCCCGGCTGGCAAAAGACGCTGCACGGCTTTCGCTGGCTGCGCCATATGCGTGCCGCGGGTACGGAACTCGCCGCCGCCAACGCGCGGGCGTTGGTTTCCGACTGGATTGCAATCCATGGCAGCCATATTTCCGGCGTCGCCTGGGAGCCCGGCACGACGGCCAAGCGCGCCATTGCCTGGCTGCAGCATTCCTCGATTGTGTTGCAGGGCGCCGAGTTTCCGTTCTACCGCGCGTTCCTGAAATCGCTTGCCGTCCAGATCCGCTATTTGCGCGCCATGGCGCGCGAGATGCCGGACGGTAAGGACAGGCTGCGCGCGCGCATTGCGCTGGCCTTTGCCGCTTTGTCGCTGCCGGCGCCGGCCTCGGCGCTGCGCGGTGCCACCCGCAATCTCGCCGAGGAGCTCGACCGCCAGATCCTGCCTGACGGCGGTCATATCTCGCGCAATCCGATGGCAGTGCTTGAAATACTCGCCGACCTTCTGCCGTTGCGCCAGACATACGCCAATCAGGCCGAGACGCCGCCGGCCGCGCTGATCGGCGCCATCGACCGGATGCTGCCGGCGCTGCGCTTCTTTCGCCATCAGGATGGCAGCCTTGCCCGCTTCAACGGCATGGGCGCCACCATCCACGACCGCATCGCCAGCATCCTGCATCACGACGACACCGCCGGCGCACCACTGCTGCACGCGCCGCATTCGGGTTATGAGCGCCTGTCGATGGGTGGTGTCACGGTGATCGCCGATACCGGCCCGCCGCCGCCCGTCGACGTGTCCAATGCCGCTCACGCCGGATGCCTCGCCTTCGAATTGTCGTCGGGCCGCCAGCATTATATCGTCAATGCGGGCATAGACACCTATGGTGCCGCCGAGTTCCGGCCGCTTGCCCGCGCCACCGCCGCCCACTCCACCGCTACCATCAACGACACGTCGTCGGCGCGCTTCAACCACTCCTTGCGCGTCAACGACCTGCTCGGCACGCCTTTGATAGGCGGGCCGCAGCATGTGCCTTGCAAGCGCACCGACCAGAAGGGCAGCCAGGGCTTCATCGCCCGCCATGACGGCTATGTGGCGCGCTTCGGCTTCCTGCATGAGCGCGAGCTGAAATTGTCGACCGAGGGCAATGTGCTTGCCGGCAGGGACCGCTTCCTGCGGCCGGGCGGCGCTTCTATCCGCAACAATGGCCGTGATTTCGTTACAGTGCGTTTCCATGTCCATCCCGACATAAACGTGCTCCAGGATGAGCATGACCGTCTGGTGCTGACCGCCGACCACGCCGACACCTGGGTGTTTACCTCCACCGAAGTGGCACCCGAGGTCGAGGAATCGATCTATTTCGCCGGGCTTGGCGGCCCACGCCGCAGCCGCCAGATTGTGCTTGCCTTCAAGGCCTCGGAGATTCCCGAGGTCCATTGGCAACTGACGCGGACAATTATCGCCGGCAGTCAGGACAAAGCTGATGCCGGTGGCAACGGCAGACACTGATCAAGCCTTGCGGCTTGATTTCCGGGCCTCATATGCTACGGCCCGCGGACGCTCTCCAACCACACGTGGAAAGGCCGCCAGCCCATGGCCGTCGCCGCCAAGAATATTCCCGCGCCCGACCTTGTACCCATCCGTCGCGCGCTGCTCTCCGTCTTCGACAAGACCGGCCTGATCGATTTCGCCAGGGCGCTGGCTTCGGCCGGCGTCGAGCTGGTCTCGACCGGCGGCACGGCAAAGGCCCTCGCCGATGCGGGCATGGCAGTGCGCGACGTATCCGAGCTCACTGGCTTTCCCGAGATCATGGACGGGCGCGTCAAGACGCTGCACCCGTCGGTGCATGGTGCACTGCTCGGCGTGCGCGACGATCCAGAGCACGCCGCGGCGATGCGCGACCACGGCATTGAGCCGATCGATCTCGTCGTCTCCAATCTCTATCCATTCGAGGAGGTGCGCCGCTCCGGCGCCGACTACGCCGCGATCGTCGAAAACATCGACATCGGCGGCCCGGCGATGATCCGTGCCTCGGCCAAGAACCACGCATACGTCGGCATCGTCACCGACCCTGACGACTATGCCTCGGTGCTCAACGCGCTGGAGATGAATTTCGGCTCGTTGTCGCTGGATTTCCGCAAGAAGCTCGCAGCCAAGGCCTTTGCCCGCACCGCCAGCTACGATGCGGCGATCTCGGGATGGTTCGCCGAGGCGCTTGAGATCGAGCATCCGACATGGCGCGCCTTCGGCGGCAAGCTGCAATCGGTGATGCGCTATGGCGAAAACCCGCATCAGGGCGCCGGCTTCTATGTCAATGGTGACAGGCGGCCGGGCGTCGCCACGGCACGCCAGCTCCAGGGCAAGCAGCTTTCCTACAACAACATCAACGATACCGACGCCGCCTTCGAGCTGGTCGGCGAGTTCGATCCGACCCGCTCCGCAGCGGTAGCCATCATCAAGCACGCCAACCCGTGCGGCGTCGCCGAAGGCGCTTCGCTGCAAGCGGCCTATGCCAAGGCGCTGGCCTGCGACCCGGTCTCGGCCTACGGCGGCATCGTCGCCATGAACCGCATCCTCGATGCCGCAACCGCCGAAGAGATCGTCAAGACCTTTACCGAAGTGATCATCACACCGGAGGCGTCCGATGATGCAATCCGCATCATTGGCGCCAAGAAGAATTTACGCCTGCTGGTCACCGGCGGCCTGCCCGACCCGCGCGCCGCGGGCTTTGGCTTAAAATCGGTCGCTGGCGGCTTGCTCATCCAGGGCCGCGACAATGCGGTGGTGGATGACCTCGAGCTGAAAGTGGTGACCCGGCGCGCGCCGACGCCGGCCGAAATGGCCAATCTGAAATTCGCCTTTCGCGTGGCAAAGCACGTCAAGTCGAACGCCATCGTCTATGCCAGGGACGGCGCCACCGTCGGCATCGGCGCCGGCCAGATGAGCCGGGTCGATTCCTCGCGCATCGCCGCGCGCAAGGCGCTCGACGCGACCGAGGCCGCCGGTCTGACGGAGCCTTTGACCAAGGGCTCGGTCGTCGCCTCGGATGCCTTTTTCCCGTTCGCGGATGGGCTTTTGTCGGCAATCGAAGCCGGCGCCACCGCCGTCATCCAGCCGGGCGGCTCGATGCGCGACGACGACGTCATCGCCGCCGCCGACGCTCACGGCATTGCCATGGTCTTCACCGGAGTGAGGCACTTCCGGCATTAGGACGCCTTACCCTCCCGCTGTGGACCTGTTGCGCAGTCATGAGCAAAAGCTTGCGGCGGCGGGGTTGCGGCGGTTGTTCGCTTGTTTGCGGGGGATTTGACGT